>NZ_MJIQ01000028.1:0-100246 GCF_001878775.1 Acinetobacter sp. AR2-3 | reverse complement strand
CTTAACTGACTGGCATTACATGAATGATGGGCTTTTATTATTTTCTCGTATCAGTCAGTTTAAAATAACGCTTCTAAACGCACCAAAGCCCCGACATAGTGATCACGATCTTCGCGATGATCATTCAAATAGTTCAGGTCGGTCTGGACAAAAAACCATTCACGTAAAAAAGGTTGTCTCCACGACACATAGGGGCCCCAGCGGTTGAGACGCAGATCCTTGTCATTTAGATAACCACCGGTATAAATGCCGTAACTGAAACGGTTGTCCTGAAAAAACTGATGTTGCCTGAAGGTGTAGTTGTCCCAGGTCAGATCATCGTCTTGATCATCTGCATAAGTCAGACTAAGCTGATTGGAGAAAAAGGCCTGATTGGGACGGGCATGGATTAGCTCCAGATTGGTCCGTAAATAGTTTTCGCTTTGAGTGCCATAGCGATAAATCTGTTCGGCATGAAAAGAGTAGTCATTTTCCAACGTCCAATCCTTACTGGCTTTGACACGCAGATAAATATCATCGCCAGAACGTAAGCCCAGATCCAGATCGGTTTGGAAAGGAATGCGATCTGACCATTCTGACCAACGTAAGGCAAAAGAGCTGTTATCTTCACGTGCACGTTTAGTATCCAGACGCTTATCTCCGGAAGTGGCAGGATTTTCATTGGTAATGGCGACATTGCTGTCTAATTCATTGTCCAGACTGTCATCACCAAAAACCACACTCAGCTTTTGTTCCAAGGTCGGAAGCTTGATCTTGCCGCGGATTCGGGGCTTAATCTCATAGCCTTCATATTCATCCCAGCGATTATCTAGAATGATCCGTAATGTGGCTGCAGCTGGCTGATCCGGATCGGTTTCACCAAACCAGTTATCAATTTTATGTGCAGTACGATCGGCCCATTCGCGGATGCCTTTCTGTTTTTGATCCGCCCATGAATAATTTTCTGTCTCTAGCGTGGATGGAACGATGGCGACACTTGATTGCTCTGGCAGAACCGTCGGTGTTGCATCGATCAAACGTGGAATCTGATCCAGCAAGCCTGATCGACTTGGCTCTGTATTTGTTGGACTGGCAGGAGCAGCTGTGACTGAATTTGCCCAAGACATGCTACCACTCATTCCTAAGCCCAGAGAGAGCAGTAAAATTTGAGTAATCCTGTTTATTTGCATGAGATATTTGTTGCTCTTGTATTCTTATATTCAGCTGTAGTTTTCTAAAAAACGGCCTTAAAAAGCAAGTTAAAGCTACAAAATAACAGCAATTATTCAATCATTTGAGCCTGAATTTCCCGATAAAGCTCTAATACCCGAATGGGTTGTGGCATTGTTAAAATAATATTGTGAATATTCTGCCAATTTAGCTGTTTGTCGCGTTGCAGCAAGATGTATGGATAGGCCAGCTCATCCTCTGCGAGAGAGATGCGTTTTTCACCATGAATCACTCGGATTTTTTGATGTTCCTGTAGCAAAAGCACTGGGGTAGAAAAATCCGCAGCAGCTTCTTTAAACGAGATAAATTTCTGCTTTTGAATGGACTGTGCGGGTATAAATGGATGGTAATCTGGCTGTGTCCAGACTGTTTCAGCCTGCTGCAAGTAAGCCGTTGAAAAAAACTCGAGTTGCATGAACCTGGTGCTTATAACAGACCACGCCAGTGATTTAATCGCAGCAGCCTGATGTTGATGATGGGTCAGCCAATGTTGAATACAATAGTGAGCCTGCAACTGACTCGGTACCCCTAAGAGCATCAGATATTTAACAAACTGACCTTGCAGATTCAATTGCTCAACCAAATAAACCTGACGTGCCTGCCAGTTATCTTCTGCCGCATAATATAAGACAATATCCAGATAAACAGGGTGTTGTTCAACATCGGATTCTAGTTCTAAAGCACAGAGCCGCTGGATATTAGTTTCTTCTAAACCTAAAGGGTGTACATGAGCGTTTAGTTTGCCCAGTTGGATCTGTGCAGGGAATTGAATCAATTCGGAGGCTGTGATCTGTTCTTGCTGAATTATCGTTTCAGCTTTGAGCTGAGGATCGGGAGTCTCATATACAGGGGGTACCTGTATGGGTAGCTCATCTGAGCGATGTGGTTCTAGCGCATGGATTCTTGCCCTCGGCCGTCCCCGATGATATTTGGTTGTTTCCACATCTTTTAAGCTGGTTTCAGCTTCGTTTAAGGATAAGGCAGGAACGATCAAGGGGGGATCCTGTTGCAGACACGAAAATTGCTGCTGTTGTTGCAACAGCCAGATATAGCAGTGTTGCAATTCAGCCCATTGGCTGTGCAGGGCAGGAGCTTGGGGAGCCGGAATCAGCCAGATTTGCCAGCCACGTTCAGGATGATGTAAAACTGCCCAGCCTGAATCCGGATGGGCAGACAGTGCTTTTTGCAGCGCCAAGATTTCGGTGAAATAGCCACGAAAGCTTAGATGATAAGACGTGTTAGCAGAAAATTGGTAGGTGATAAGTTCAGGCTGAGTGCGGGCTTTAAATGCTGAAATCTGGGTTTTGAAAATAGGCTCATTACACAGATTAAAAATATCGCGTATTCTTTTTTTAGAACGGGCAATTTCATATAAAGGCAGGACTTTATGCTCCAGTTGCTGCGCCAGTCCATGTAATTCTTTAATTAAGTGTGCTTTTTCTAAAGCATTCATTTTTTGATCTCTAGAGATGTTTCAGTGCTTTATCTAGGGTTTGTGCCAGTACGATGTTAACCGCCAGCTCGACCAGTCTGTATTCAGCAGAATTCGAGTCGGTATAGCTTTCTGCCATTTCAATTAAATAATCAATAGAAACTGACTGAGGCAGAATTTTGCCCTGTACCAATGCCTGAAGTTCATGCATAAAAAATTTTCTTATCATTAATCTATTTATATTGCTGCAATTATAAGCAGAGATCACATAAAATAGTGATCTATTTTGAGTATTTTATAAACAAATTTTTTAATTAAAAGTGATAAAAATCAATAGAAAAAATGAGAGTAGGAAATAGTCGATATTTTTTTTAGAGTTGTGCGTCTTTCACATTGAAGGTGTTTAATGTGATCAAAAAAACAGGCTGAATCAATCAGCCCGTTTTAATGAAAAACAGCTTTGCATTAAGCCGTTTTTTCAGTTACCACAGTCGCAGCATCTGCATTTACTGTTTCAGCAGGTGCTTTAGTCGCTGGAAAGTCTGGCAGATGAACCACTTGCGCCATTTGTGCAGACGCTTGAACAGAAAAAGCCATAACGGTTGCTGCGAAAGCAAATTTAAGAGCATTCATAGGATGACCTTTAATATCAGAGTGTTCAATGACTTGAACAGAGGAGAATATTTAAACTTAATTCGGGTGAAATAATAGCAAATAAGACTTAATAGAAAATGATAGATTCGGCAAATTTAGGCAGTAAATTTTAGATAAATTACTCTATAAAACAATAAATTAGTATATTTACTCTAGTTTGATTTGTGTGGTTTTACAGGGCTTTATACTTTATTTTAGCGATGAAAATCTGGACTTAATTGAGTGTCAAAATAAAAGGTCATATGTTTTCGATCTGCCAATTTAAAACTGAATTTCGAGCTTTGTTCAATCCATGTAAGTTTTTGCTATCGCTTGTTTACCAGCTGCTGCAATCTTCTAAGAATGGACTAAGATGGAATTCCATTCATTTTCATGCTGAGAGTTTTATTATGGCAATTGCAAAAGTGGTAGAAGTCAATTCAAGCAGCAATAAAAGCTTTGAAGATGCGATTCAAACGGGCATTCAAAAAGTCACGGAAACGGTCAAAAATGTACAAGGTGCTTGGATCAATGAACAGAAGGTTGTCATTAAAGAAAATAAAATCACGGAATATCGTGTCAATTTAAAAATTAGTTTTCTGGTTGATTAAGCGAATGCCATTCAATAACAAATAAAAAAACCCCATTTAAAATGGGGTTTTTTTATTGAACGTTGTTTTATTTAGCTTGGTCTGGCGTGTCACACGTTTCTGGTGAGCACTGTGCTGCCTGACTGTTGGTTGATGTATCGAGCGCTTTTTCAAATACTTGCAGGAAAACTTCTTTAGGCTGCGCGCCTGCCAATGCCACACGTTGATCAAAAACAAAGAAAGGTACACCGGTCACTTTGAGTTGTTCATGTGCGACTTCCTGATCGAATTTGACGAAATCAGCATATTCTTCCGAATCCAACAGGTCATCGACTTCGACCGGATTCAGGCCAATACGCGCTGCGATATCTTCCAGTGTTTCACGTTCTCCAATCGCCAGACCTTGGGTCATATAGCTATAGAAGAACGCTTCCTGTGCTTCATTGCCCAAACCTTTGCTTTGCGCCAGGTGAATCAGGCGATGCGCATTAAAGGTATTGCCTGAATTGGCACCTTCCCAGTTAAATTCAATACCTTCGGCTTTGGCCATTTCAGCAATATTGCGCTGCATCTCTTCGACTTCTGCCACGGTGCGGCCATATTTTTGCGCCAGACGCTCAGAGTTGGAGACTTCCTGACGTACCGGTGCTTCAGGATCGAGCTGGAAACTGTGCCAATGTACTTCTAGCTCAATACCTGCTTCTTGTGCAGCAGCTTCTAAACGTTTTTTACCAATATAGCAGAAGGGGCAAACCACATCTGACCAGATATCTACGCGCATGTCATGTCTCTAATTTTGCTCTTGTGTTCAAGTATGAGGGTGAAGAATCAGAATTTAAAGCCCTTGAGCATCAGAAGTGTATTTCTACAGCAGATCGGCAGGATAAATAAAAGAAGAAAGAGTAGGTGATAGCCAGATGGCTTCCTTAATATAATCAGGTTCTGACTATTCAAAAAAAATATAAAAATGCCATAAAAAAACGCCCCATAGGGCGTTTTGTGAATGCAGTCAATTATGCAGTTTTTACTGCAGCTTCAACAGCAAGCATGTGACCATTTTCTTCGAAGTTTGAGTGCCAAGAAAGCGCTTCACGAAGAAGATGAGGGGTATGGCCGCCTTTTGCACATGCACGGTCAAAGTAATCATTCAACGCATCGCGGTACATTGGGTGCGCACAGTTATCAATTACTGCACGTGCACGCTCACGCGGAGCCAAACCACGAAGATCCGCAAGACCTTGTTCAGTCACTAGGATATCAACATCATGTTCTGCGTGGTCGATATGTGAAGCAAACGGCACTACAGAAGAGATGTCGCCACCTTTCGCGATTGATTTGGTTACGAAGATCGCCAAGTGGGCATTACGTGCGAAGTCACCTGAACCACCAATACCGTTCATCATCTTGGTACCACATACGTGAGTTGAGTTCACGTTACCGTAAATATCAAACTCAAGTGCAGTGTTGATGCCGATAATACCTAAACGACGTACCAGTTCAGGATGGTTTGAAATTTCCTGTGGACGTAATACCAGTTTGTCTTTGTATTGTTCAAGGTTGTTAAATACTTTTTCGCCATATTTAGCAGAAAGCGTAATAGACGAACCTGAAGCAAACTTCATCTTACCTGCATCGATCAATTCAAAGGTACAGTCTTGCAGAACTTCTGAGTACATGATCAGGTCTTCGAAGTTTGAATCTTTCAGACCGGTCAATACGGCATTTGCAATTGAACCGATCCCTGCTTGAAGAGGTCCCAGGTTTTTCGGTAGACGGTCTTCAGCCACTTCTTTTTCAAAGAAAGCGATCAAATGGTTGGCAATGCTTTGCGTCTCATCATCTGGTGCAGTTACAGTAGATGGAGAGTCGTGCAATTCGCTGTTAAATACGATACCAACAATTTTAGATGGATCGATATTGATCGCATGTGTCCCGATACGCTCATCCACTTGAGTCAAAGGAATCGCTTGACGCGTTGGACGGTATGACGGGATATAGATATCGTGTAAGCCTTCAAATGCCGGGCTTAAGTTGGTATTGATTTCTACAATTACTTTTTCAGCAAAGATTGCAAAGCTTGCAGAGTTACCTACAGATGTGGTTGGAATGATGCCGCCATCTTCAGTGATTGCAACCGCTTCAATGATCGCAACATCTGGTTTTTTCAGCTGTTGGTTACGCATTTGTTCAACAGTTTCAGACAAATGCTGGTCGATGAACATCACTTCGCCGTTGTTGATCGCCTTACGTAAAGTGTTGTCGACCTGGAACGGTAAACGACGTGCCAGTACGCCAGCTTCAGTCAGTTGTTTGTCTAGATCGTTTCCTAGTGATGCACCAGTAATTAACGTGATCTTTAATGGATTTGCTTTTGCCTGTTGAACCAAAGCTAAAGGAACCGCCTTCGCTTCACCAGCGCGAGTAAAGCCACTCATACCCACAGTCATGCCATCTTGGATGAATTCAGCCGCTTGTTCAGGGCTGATGACTTTGTTGTGTAGGGAGGCTAAACGGATACGATCTAAAGACATTTTAACTCTCATTAATTCTTAAACTATGATACGGATTGTACCGCTCAAAAAATGTATTGTGCATAGGTGTTAGGCTAAGGTCTAATTTTTTAGCTAAATGTAGGTATAATAAAAAATGATGATTTTTAAATGATTGAATTCGTGAACTATAAAATGAATTGTATAGAAAAACTAAAAAGTCATTTGTTGAATTACTGATCACTTCTTAAAAGTGATCAGTCAAGGTTTGGCGAATTTTATCGAGTGTAGTGGCGGGGGGAAGTGTCTCAGGGTTCGCCTGATTCACGGGTAGTGAAATGATAGCTTCCAGCCCACCTTCAGGACGATTATGGATACGTAATTGACCATGGTGAATATCGACAATCCGTTTAACAATGGCCAGCCCCAAGCCACTGCCTTGTACCGTTCGTGCCGAATTGCCCCGAACAAAAGGCTGCATCAAGGCTTCAATCTGATCTTCCGGAATGCCTTCGCCATGGTCTGCGACACAAATCAACAGTTGATCTTCTTCAACATGCGCAGAAAGCTCAATTGGTTCTGAACCATAGCGTTTTGAGTTGTTGATCAGATTGCCAATCAGTCTTTTTAGCGACATGCTACGTGCCTGAATGGTCGGTATATCTTGTGGGGTGAAACGGATATCTAGCGGTTTAAACTGCTTGACCAGTTCCTGTAGCAGTACATTGACATTGGTGTCCTGCGGTTCTTCATCGGAACCGTCGCGCATATAGGAAATGAACTGATCCAGAATCGCGTCCATATCTTCGACATCATAAATCAGGCCTTCTTTGAGAAAGTCTTCATCTGGCATCATTTCGGCACTGAGGCGGATCCGGGTTAAGGGCGTGCGCAAGTCATGTGAAATACCGGCCAGCATAATTCGGCGTTCCCGCTCGGTCTGATCCAGCGTGTAAATCATCTGGTTAAAGGCATGATTGACCTGACGGATTTCCAGTGGACCATGATTGGTATCCAGATAGGGCGCTGAACCGATTCGACTATAACTGTTGGCGGCATTCTGCAGACGGCGTAAAGGACGGTTGAGCTGACGCACCAAGGTCAAAATAATGATGCCGACAATAATTGGCGTGCCGAGCAACCAGCCTAAAATCAGTTCATTACTATAATTGGCATAGGTCTTTAAAGGTTCCTGTACCCAGTGACCATTCATTTCAGGGGTCTGGATCCAGATACGAGGACTTGGCTTAAACTGGAAATAGACTGTGGCTTGTTCGATACGTAACTCTTTGGCCAGTTTGGTTTCGATCTGCCGGGTAAAAAATTCGGCAATCAGCTTTTCACGGACAGTGGGATATTCTGCTGGATTGGTAACATATTCAATGCCGACCCGGTTTCTTAACCAGTCATCGATATCGACTTCCTGCTGTTTATGATACAGGCGCAGATCGGGATTGTTGAGAATTTCCAGTTCCATGGCCAGATAACGCGCATGTTGCTGGATTTCAGGTAAAAATAAGGTACGCCAGAAGAACCACAAAGACATGAACAGGCTGAAACAGACCACAAAGACCACCAGAACTGTGGTACGCATGGCGGCAGAACGCGGTTTGATCTTGTCCAGAAAGCGTTCCCCACGCGTGCGTTTTTTTTCTGAGTAGGTAACAAAATCGGTAAATTTTTGTGGGTCGATGGGGTCGAGTTTCACATTGCGTCCTTTTGCTCAAAAGGGGAGGCTTCCCCCGTAGTTGGATACACGTTAAGGTCATCCGCAACTGTTTGAGGCACGACTCAAGATGGTCAATGATGTTTCTGCGAGAGAATTGCTTGAATGACGGAGGTTGTCGAGTTTTGCGGATGACAATGGTTTTGCTTACTTTTGTCGAAACAAAAGTAAGGCGAACCGCAGGTTAAACCCTATAAATGAGCTTAAACCATCAGACTCCGTCATGAATCAAGGTATTAATTTACTCCGCACCATCTGGAACAAACACATAACCCACCCCCCAAACGGTCTGGATATAACGTGCACGCGCAGGATTTTCTTCAACCAGACGGCGTAAACGTGACACCTGAACATCAATTGAACGTTCCATTGCACCCCATTCACGGCCACGCGCCAGATTCATCAGCTTGTCGCGAGTTAAAGGTTCACGAGGATGCTGCACCAGTGCTTTGAGTACTGCAAATTCGCCGGTAGTGAGTGTTACCACTTGGCCTTCACGGGTCAGGGTGCGGGTGGACAGATCCAGTGACCATGGACCAAAAGAAACGACTTCCATCTGCTGGCTTGGTGCACCTGGCACTTCGCGTACCTGACGGCGCAATACCGCACGAATACGCGCTAGCAGTTCATTCGGGTTAAATGGTTTTGGCAGGTAATCGTCGGCACCTGCTTCCAGACCGGCAATACGATCCGAGTCGCTACCACGAGCGGTGAGCATAATGATAGGCGTATCGATATTGGATTGGCGTAAACGACGACAGATACTCAAGCCATCTTCGACCGGAAGCATAAAGTCAAGCACGATCAGAGAAAACAGTTCCCGCTGTAAAAGTCGATCCATCTGCGTGGCATCATGTGCAGTTTTAACCACAAAGCCTTTATCTTCGAGAAAACGCTGTAATAAGGTACGCAGACGAACATCATCATCAACCACCAGGATCCGTTCGACCCGGTCCGTTTCGGTATGTACGGCATCGGCTTTTTCAGCAGGTACAACTAAACTCATGAGATGCTCCTTTATTCTTTATTGTCATCATAAACAAAAATCAAATAGGCTTTGAGTATACGATTCATTGATATTAATTGACTATGCTCTAAAGCACCAAATATTGCAGTTAAAATCAAGACATAGATACCAAATATATACATCTAAATGAGCAAAAAATACGATTTTAAGCTGGATAAAAAGCAAAGTTCATACAAACTTTATCGGGAAAAGCTGAAAACTATGGCACTTCATAATATAAAGATGAGGTAAATTAATAAAAACAATGGTGGATTTTATAGACCCGGTCTTTATAATCATGCCATTTAGTACTTATCCTTGTGGGATCAAACACGATGACTGACTTAGTTCAGCAGTTGGCAAAAGAACTTGCCGTACGTCCAAATCAAGTTGAGGCTGCCATCAAGCTTATTGATGAAGGTGCCAGTGTTCCTTTTATTGCACGTTACCGTAAAGAAGTAACGCAAGGCTTGGACGATACGCAACTACGTCAACTCGATACGCGTTTATCATACTTGCGTGATTTGTATGAGCGCCGTGACAAGGTGATTGAATCACTCAAAGAACAAGATAAATTGTCTGATGACTTATTGGCGCGTGTGAATGCAGCGGAAACCAAAAATGCATTAGAAGAAATTTACGCGCCGTACCGTCCAAAACGTACCAGTAAATCATTCAAGGCCAAAGAAGCCGGTCTAGGCCCGATTGCCGAAAAAATCTTTAATGAAGCCGTTGATCCAGCTGAAGCTTTGGTGGGTTTTAGCCATGAAGATTACCCAGATACTGAAAGCCAGCTTGATGCGATCCAGCACATCCTGATTGATGACTGGGCGCAAAATATCGCGCTGACCACTGAACTTAAAGCGACATTTGCAAAAACTGCCGTGCTGAAAAGTTTGGTTGCCAGTGATGAGAAAAAAGAAGTCGGTAAAAAATTCCGTGATTATTTCGATTTCTCTGAAAACTTGAATAAAGTGCCTTCACACCGTTTATTGGCGATGCTGCGTGGCCGTCAAGAAAACGTTTTAGGCCTGAAAGTGGATGGCGAAGATGATGCCCCGTTGGCGCGTATTGAAACTGAATACAATCTTGAAACTGTTCAGCCACAAGCGCGTCAGGATTTCTTGAAGCAAACTGCAAAACTATTTTGGCTCGGTAAAGTTCGTCCAACGATCGAACATTCATTGCTGACTGAAAAACGTCTGGCTGCTGAAACAGAAGCGATGAACGTCTTTGCTGAAAACCTGCGTCATTTACTGCTTTCTGCACCTGCAGGCGCACGTACCACTTTGGGCGTGGACCCGGGTATCCGTACCGGTGTGAAACTGGCGGTAGTGAACGAGTCTGGTGATGTTCTTGCACACAGCACGATTTATCCATTTGCACCAAAAGACGATAAAGAAGGTTCACTGGCCGAGCTGGCGCGTTTATGCCGCGAGTTCAATGTTGACCTGATCGCGATTGGTAATGGTACTGCAAGCCGTGAAACTGAAGCTTTAGTTGCTGAAATGATGGCTGCGAACAGTGATCTGAAAATGACGCGTGTTTCTGTATCTGAAGCAGGTGCATCGGTGTATTCAGCATCTGAACTAGCTTCACAGGAACTGCCTGAACTAGATGTATCTATTCGTGGTGCGGTATCGATTGCACGCCGTTTACAAGATCCACTAGCAGAACTGGTGAAAATCGATCCGAAATCGATTGGTGTGGGTCAGTATCAACATGACGTGAACCAGACCGGTCTGGCGAAAACCCTTGAAGCGGTCGTTGAAGACTGTGTGAACTCAGTGGGTGTGGATGTAAATACTGCATCAGCAGCAATTCTGGGTTATATCGCGGGTCTGAATAAATCGATCGCACAGCAAATTGTGGAATTCCGTAAGGAAAATGGTCGTTTTGACAATCGTCAGTCTTTGAAAAAAGTACCACGTTTAGGCGAGCGTACTTTTGAGCAGGCTGCGGGCTTCTTGCGTATTCAAGATGGTACAGAACCACTGGATGCGTCTGCAGTTCACCCTGAGTCATATGCTTTGGTGAGCAAAATTGTTGAAGCAAAAGCAACGACTGTAAAAGACATCATTGGCAATACTGAAATCATTCGCCAAGTGAATGCAGAAGAATTTGCAGACGAGAAATTTGGTCTGCCGACGATTCAAGACGTATTGGCTGAACTGGAAAAACCGGGCCGTGACCCGCGTCCAGAATTCCGCACTGCTAAATTCCGTGATGACATTACTGAAGTTGCGCAATTGTCTGAAGGCATGCAACTGGAAGGTGTAGTCACTAACGTGACTAACTTCGGTGCATTTGTCGATGTGGGCGTGCATCAAGATGGTTTGGTACATATTTCTGAACTTGCCAATGAATTCGTCGCTGATCCGCATAAAGTGGTGAAACCGGGTCAAATCGTACAAGTCCGTGTTTTGAATGTGGATGCTGAACGTAACCGCGTGAATCTGTCGATGCGTCCTGAAGGTTCTGAAGCGCCGGCGAAAGCACCACGTCAGCCACGTCGCGAGAACAATGAGCCACGTGGTGAACGTAAGCCTCAGGGTAAACGTCCACAGCAAGGACGTCCGCAAGGTGATCGCCCTCAGGGTAAGAAATCTCAAGCGGCTAAACCACAAGAGCAAAAAATTGGTGGTTTGGGTGCATTGCTATTGCAAGCAGGGATTAAAGGTTCTAAATAATTTTTGGATATCTTTAATTTAAAAAAACCTCCCAATCGGGAGGTTTTTTATTGGATTGTTATGAATTGATCATCGGCACAATCCAGCTAGTAATAATCAGCAAAATACCGAGATGCCCCAATTTTCGTGTCACATAGACCAACTTAGACGGTGGCTGTTCCAGTCGTTTTGCATATTCTTCCATGCTAATGCCGGGCTTGCCTTTACTGGTAAATAAAAATACCGCCAGGTCGATACAGATCAGAATCGTACCGATATCAGCGACCAGCTCCATCAGGACAAAATTCTGGCGATACAGCGACATGCTGACGCTATAAATCAGATAAATGGCAAAGGCCAGACACAGGTATTGCAGGACAACTAAAAACTTCTGCATAAATCTCAACAGTTCACAAAATTAAAGCAATTATACAAATAATCGGGCAGCTGCGGCCAATTACAAGGCTTGCATCACCTCAGCAAAATTCTGCTTCTCGACCAGTTCAAGAAATTCATCACCCAGACGCTGACTTTCCGCAATACATTGCTTCCACAGCTGGATCCGTTGGGTTTGATCCAAACCTTTTAAGTTAAAGTCTTTACGATCAGGCAAACGACCCAAAGGCAAACTTTGCAGATATTGCTGCGATGGAGAAAGCAGCAAAGTTCGTGCCTGATTTTCTGGATTTGAGGTACGTTTAAATAACTTGTCGAACCAGCCGGGGGTAATGCTATCGGTAAAATGTGGATACAGCACAATGCCTTTGCTCTGAAAGGGCAGGTCAATGTGATAATCAATCAGGCCACCATCGCGATAATAACCCTGCGGCGCATCCGGAATATTGTTCACCGCTGCCATCACCCCGGGAATAGACGCTGAAGCCATCAACCAGGACAACACACTCTGTTCGGTTAGTGCATGATAATGCGTGGTAAATCCATCTTCAGCGATTTTAAACTGCTCACCCGTATTCGGCTGGCTGATTACACGTTGCATGAAATGACGGCTGTGCCGGCGCGCGACTGCGGTCGTTCCAAGAATTCCAGCCACAGAAGCCAACAACGGCAATGCCTTGTCACTCTGGAAAATGTGTTGGGCTTTAATTGAAATGACTGCGAGATGATAATCTGGATGATTGACCAGATCGTTTTCTTTGCCTTGTACCAGATCCAGCAGCATGCCACGGCAAACTTCGCTGACATCCTGACGGGTCATTTTTTTATGAAAATAGAGGTTGGTATACAGCTCACCCAAACGTTCGGTTCCCTGTTGAACTCCATGTGCAGCCATACTGGCAAAACGCCAGCTGCCAATCGAAGAACCCACCAAAGTTCTACGCTGAGGTGCACGTGGAAAAAACTCACCAAAAATCGCCTGATCCAGTCCTTGGATCCCGATGCCTTTGGGGCCGCCTGCCGCACCGGGCACGATATCGACCTGTTCGGGTTGCAAACCTTGTTCCAGAATCAGCTCACGTGCCAGATGGCCAGCACGAATCGTGAGCGCAGGCGCACGTTTTTGTAAAATCTGTACCATGGTTGAACCTATACCAGTCAAATGTGTGCTTATTTTAAGCGATAGGTTTAAAGACCCAATGGCAAGATATGTCCTAAGGTGACTTGAGAGTCATGGCATCGGGTTGATGTAAGTGTGCATGAGTTCTTTATTGCGTAAATTTAAAAAAGGTAGATTAAATGAAATAATCAAAAGCGTGGTTATAGGATAGCTTGGCCAGTAAAAAGCATGAATTAGAAAGAAACTACCTGCAAGACCTATCCATATTTTTAAAGCTAGTATTAGCTGTGTTTGTCGTAGACAGAATAGAAATAACAACGGAAGCAGGTTAAAGCTGACAATGAGCCAGAAATAGTCACTATGAATCAGGCGGTAGAATGTGGTATTGGCAGCAGGGGACCATGCAAGCCAATGGGCTGTTTGGTTGATATAGAAAAAAATATCTATCCATGTTGGGAAGCTGTAAAGTAGTGCAGTGAGAAAGGTTTTTTGTCTATTCTGGCGATACAGTGCCCATAAAAAACTATATTTCATTTGGATATTCTTGCTTTATTTTTTCAATAATTTAAGCATAAAAAAGCCTGACGAATCAGGCTATTTAAAAAATTATTTCGCAATTCGCCAGACGGCAAGCACACTTGCCAACACAATCAGAATCACCGACACAAACCACGGTGAAATAATGGCAATCGCCAGCAGAATCGCCATGATACTGCCAAACATCCAGCTACGTTTTTGCTGATGTTCCATTTGCAGGCGCATACTTTGTAATTCATTGAGCTGTTTGGCATGCCAGGCCGACTGGTTTTTTAAACCGTTTAAGCTGTCGATCATCAGGGTCGGTAAATCCTGCGCCCCTAACAGCAGATCCGGGATTTTCTGTCCCAGTTCTTTAAGGTTCTTTTGCGGATTCATCTGGGCCTTGATCCAGTCCGTCAGGATCGGTTTGGCCAGACTCCAGATATCCAGTTCAGGATACAGGTCGGTTCCTAAACCCTCGACATGCACCAAAGTTTTTAGTAGCAACATCAATTGAGGTGGAATTTCCAGATGGAAACGACGCGCGATGTCCATGACTTCAATCAGAATGCCGGCAAAGTCCAGTTCATGCATCGGTTTGGACACCATCGGCCCCACACTGCGGCGCATTTCACGGGCCAATGCATCCTGATCAGTCCCCGGTGGAATCCAGCCAGCCTGATGCACCACCTGAATCAGCTGCATAAAGTCACTGTTCATGACCGCCAGTAGCATGCGTGCTACGGTCATCTGGTCGTGTTTGGACAGTTCGCCCATAATCGCGCAGTCCAGCGCAATAAAACGCGGATTGGCTGGATTGATGGTTTCTACAAAGACATTTCCCGGATGCATGTCAGCATGGAAGAAGTTATCGCGGAAGACCTGAGTAAAGAAGATGGTTAGGCCTTTACGCGCCAGATCGGCACGATCCATGCCCAACCGGTCAAAGGTCGCGATATCTGAAATCGGCACCCCGGTAATGCGCTCGGCTACCAGCACGTCTTTGCTGTCCATGTAAATTTCCGGCACATACATCATGCTCGAGCCGGTAAAATGATGGCGCATACGGCGGGTATTGTCCGCTTCCAGCGTCAGGTCTAGTTCATTCAGAATGATCTGTCGATAATCCTGAATGATTTCCGACAGGTGCAATGCGCGGGCAGCTTCCAGACGTTTTTCCAGAAATTGACCGAGCCATTCCAGAATTTCAAAATCCTGCAAAATCTGCTGGCGAATATTCGGGCGGGTGACTTTAACCACCACTTCACGGCCATCATGCAGGGCAGCCGTATGCACCTGAGCAATCGAAGCTGCAGCCAGTGGCTGGGTATCGAAACGCGCGAATAGGGTATTTACATCAGCTTTCAGGGATTCCTGAATGCGCATCTTGGCCACGTCATTATCAAACGGCTTGACCCGGTCTTGTAGCAAGACCAGTTGCTGTAAAACTTCAGGTGGAATCAGGTCACGGCGGGTCGAGAGCAGTTGACCGAGCTTGATCGCCAACGGCCCCATTTCTTCTAAAGCCAGTTTCAGCTTGAGCGGATTTTTACGTTCACGACTGGACCAGGCAGCCGGATGCATCCGGATGAGGGACAGCACATGCCGGGATTTTTCTGGTAATTCTTCCGCAGGAAACAACGTGTCGAGTCGATAGTGCGCGGCGATGCGCCAAAGTTCGAGTAAACGTGAAACATGCGGAATCATAAAGCTGTGTACCTAGTCTTGAGTAGAATTGTTTGAGGCATCAATTTGAGCCTGAAGCTGATGGATTTTTGCTTCAACCCGATCTAAATTTTGATTCAGGATACGGGTGTCCTGATTCAGGTCATCCATTTGCCAGCGTGGGGCAAACAGACCACTGTCTTCTTTTAAGGCATCTTCAGCAAAGAATAATTGACTTTGCAGGGTGCGTTTTAGCTGCTTGGGCAGCAGTTGCAATTTGCCAATTTCATGCGCCAGCGTCGGGCCAATCCAGGGACTTAAGTGCGCTGCCAGATCCAGTTCCGCCTGTTGCATGATGCGCTGGATTTCCTGCAATAACTTGTAGTCGCCTTGCAATGGAATATTGCCGACTTCATCGGAAAGCAGCAGCTTGAGTAATTCCACCACATTGCTGACCTGCAAGGTTGCGGTCGCTTCAAGGACTGTCGCGGAACTTGCGTCAAATGGACGTTGTTCAAAGACCGAAGGTGTTTCGGTATGACCGGTTGCCGTTGGTTCCAGACGAACTTTGCCTTCATCAAAAAACACATCAACCGAAAGCTGCGGCGAGGCGATCACCACCCGCAGCATTTTGCCGGACAGGGCATTCAGCTGGATGCGGGTAATGGCATCCAGATCAATCACATGATGAATCACGCGTTCAACAGCACCGAGTGCCAGAATTGACCACATAGGCAAGGAACCTTAAAGTTTGAAACCGCGGTGAACCGCAACAATCCCACCAGTCAGGTTGTGATAGTCACAATTCTGGAAGCCGGCATTTTCCATCATACCTTTCAGGGTGCGCTGGTCCGGATGCATACGGATCGATTCAGCCAGGTATTTATAGCTTTCTGCATCATTGGCAATGATTTTACCCATGATTGGCAATGCCGTGAACGAATAAAGGTCATACAGCTTAGAGAATGGCTCAAACACTGGTTTAGAAAATTCTAGCACCAGTAAACGGCCACCTGGCTTAAGGACGCGGTACATCGCAGCCAGTGCCGCATCTTTATCGGTCACGTTACGTAGACCGAAAGAAATGGTCAAAAGATCAAAGCTGTTGTCTGCAAATGGTTCTAAGGTTTCGGCATTGGCCAAAACGAAATCGACATTGGTACAGCCCGCATCAATCAGACGGTCACGACCGACATTCAGCATGGATTCGTTAATATCAGACAGTACCACATGACCTGTCGGACCAACTTCACGGCTAAAGACTTTAGCCAAGTCGCCAGTACCACCCGCGATATCCAGCACATGCTGGCCACGGCGTACACCTGACATATTGATTGCAAAACGCTTCCACAGGCGATGAATACCAAAAGACATCAGGTCATTCATAATGTCGTATTTGCTCGCCACCGAGTGGAACACTTCTGCGACTTTCTGGGCTTTTTCTTCGCTGTTAACAGTTTGATAGCCGAAGTGTGTGGTTGAGCCGACGTTACCGGTATTGGCACCACGCGGCAGATTATATTTAGGCACAGTACCCGTCACAGGCGTGTCAGTCAGACGTTGTTCTAAGGATTGTTGCTGACCTTGCGGGGTGCCTTGTGGAAGGGGTTCAGTTAAGAATGGGCTCACTTTGTCTGTCTGTTGTGCCGACTCGGGGGTAGGGGTAGGCGTTGTATTTTCATTCGACATTGGAGTCACTCCTAACATATCAATCGGGTTAATCTTGCATTGTCTGCATCATGACAGATTCTAAAGGCTTATTCAGCAATCATGATGCAATTGTTATGAATAATATACAGAAAAATTCACGCTTGGCAGAAATACTCATCGGGTATTTACTGAAACGGTAGCGGATCGCCAGAATGTACTTTATCGATAATCTGGCGTTCGGTTGCCGTGAACGTGCGTACAAATTTTTCTGCCGATTTGAGTGGCTTCATGGCCAGAAAACCATCCTGCATAAATTCATACATCACCTGAAAGTTATATTTATTCGCCGCGCCTTTACACATTTTAAAGGCCGTATAGACCACAAATGAACGCATGTATTTATCCAGACTCATGCCGAGCTGATCCAGCAGAGCCAACTGTTTCAAGCGTGCTTCACCCTGATCCAGCTTCAAATAGGTCAGGCGCATCATCTCGTCAGTCAGCGGTTCATGCGGATGATAATCCTGTAATAACTGAATCGCGACCTGTTCATCCAGCTGTACCGCCAGAATAGCCAGCTCTACACCTGAGGTGCCGGTTTTAATGGCATTTTCCGGAATAACTTTTTCTGCTTTATGCGCATATTTCATCAGCCGGGCAATCTGTTCTGCCAGCGCATCAAATTCAGCACCGCCGTAGAGACGGTTCAGGAAATATTCGGACATCAACAGGTTTTGTTTTTCAGCAAAATGGGCGCGATGAGTGCGCTGCATGCGGACTTTCTGCCAGGCCTGCACATCCTGTAAACGGCTTAAAATGTCAGGCCGGGTGTGATAAGCCAGTTGATAATAATGCGCTAACAGATCATCGAGTACGGCAAGTTTGGACATGAGGCTTCAATTATGATTGGAGGATGCAAGAATCTTAGAGGCTGCCGGACAATCCTGCTATGACAAATTGAACAGAGATCGGGCATTTGTATGTCAATCTGTTGTTTAAATAGCCAATTTAATCGTGTGAAAAACGTTGCCAGAGCTATTTTTTCGCTGAAACTCCTCGCTATACTGCAAATAGAATAAAAGATCAGGGTTGAAGATACGTATGGAACAACCACAATTTCAGTTAATGGATGAAGATCAGCTGTCTGTCGAGCTGATTGATGCCCAATATAATTTAAAAAAGACCCGGGGCCAGAAAAATGCCAAAAGTCTGGTGATTCTGGTGAATGGCATTGAGCTAGCCGGCAAAGGTGAAGCGGTTAAACAGCTACGTGAATGGGTCGATCCGCGCTATTTGCGCGTGAAAGCCGATAAGCCTCAGCTAGCCGGCCCAAAGCAAACCTTGTGGCAACCTTATGCGCGTTTTATTCCAGCTGAGGGCCAGATCATGGTGCTGTTTGGTAACTGGTATAGCGATCTGCTCGGCAGTGCCATGCAAGCTGAAAGCCCGCTGAGTGATGCACAGTTTGATGAATATCTGCAAGAGATGCAGGCCTTTGAACAGGACCTGAAAAATAACCATGTGGATGTGATCAAGGTCTGGTTTGACCTGTCCTGGAAAGTCTTGCAAAAACGCCTGGATGCCATGGATCCGAGTGAAACTCACTGGCATCAACTGCATGGTCTGGACTGGCGCAATCGCAAAGAATATGACACCTTGCAGCGCCTGCGTCAGCGCTTTACCGAGGACTGGTTCATTATTGATGGCGAAGATGAGAAGCAGCGCGACCAGCAATTTGCCCAGTATATCCTGAGTGCCTTGAAACATTGTCCGGATCATCCTGCCAGAGCCAAGGGAAGATGGAAACAGGCCAAGATTCCCGAGCAGTTAAAACATCCTTCCAAGACTCAAGCCCAGCCAGAAGATTACAAACCGGAACTAAAAAAATTAACCGCGAAGGTCGCCAAAGCCATGCGTTCCGATTCGCGTAATGTGGTGATTCTGTTTGAAGGTATGGATGCTGCCGGCAAGGGCGGCGCAATCAAGCGAATTGTCAAAAAACTCGATCCACGTGAATATGAAATTCATACCATTGCTGCACCAGAAAGATTTGAGCTGAGCCGTCCCTATTTATGGCGCTTCTGGACCAAGCTGCAAACTGATGATGATATCTGTATTTTTGACCGTTCCTGGTATGGGCGGGTATTGGTAGAACGGGTAGAAGGATTGGTCAGTGCGGTGGAATGGCAGCGTGCTTATGATGAAATTAACCGTTTTGAACAGAGTCTGGTCAAGCATCAAACAGTGATTGTGAAAATCTGGCTGGCAATCTCCAAGGACGAACAGGCAGCACGTTTCAAGGCGCGTGAAGATACACCGCATAAGCGTTTTAAAATTACCGAAGAAGACTGGCGTAACCGGGAGCGCTGGGACGACTATCTGAAAGCGGCAGCCGATATGTTTGAACATACTTCGACCGAGGAAGCGCCCTGGCATATTATTGCGACCGATGATAAGAATACCGCGCGGGTCGAGGTGTTAAAGGCTATTTTAAAACAGCTTCAGGCAGAATAATCTGCCTGAAGTAAGAGTGTCTAGAGGGCTGCAAAAATTCAGCTCACCCGGATTTTAACCTTGCGCCACCTGTTTTTGCTGGATATTTTTAGCTGCACGGTAGCATTCCTCTACATGTGCTTCAGCAATCTTTTTCATGACAAAATAGCCCAGACTTGCCGCCACCAGTTGGCCGCCCAGCGGAATGAATTTTGTGACTTGCTTTGTGATCACTTTCGCTGCAACATTGTTCAAAGATTTTTTAACTGCCGTACGTGCGACCACCAGACCAGAAAATTCTACGCCGCGTTTACGCAACTCATTCCAGTGCACCTGACGGGTTTTTGGATCATAGACACTGATCTGGTCAGGCGCCAGGCCGAAGCGGGCATTGATCTCGGGAATCAATTGCGACAAGATACCGATATCAATGACCACGTCCATAAACGGCACTGGAATAACCGCAGCACCGGCAGAATAATAGGCGCGTTTTTTGGTGAGTTCCAGGCACTCGGCGCGGATTTGTTCTAAATCTAGGCTCGGATCGAGACGTTCAGGAATTTTATCTAATTTCATGGGCACTACCTAAGCTCTATGTTGTTTTTTTCTATTCAAGCATCTTTAAGATGCTTTTTTCAAAGAAATTTTTCGACTGAAGTGTGGTTTTAAAGTGTCATAGAGCGCTCGGGATGTATAGTAAATAATCTTTATCGTTTTGTAGTAAAAACCACATTCAGCAGTTCAGGGGAACCAATGGCCATTCATGTTATTCAGAGTCAACGTATTGATGTGCTTTTGGATAGTATGCTGCGTATTGTCAACCAGACTGCCCGGAATCCATTTGAGGTGTTACAAACCCGGCACTTTATTGTGCCATCTCCGGCAGTAGAAACTTGGCTGACCCAGAAAATTGCCGAGAAAAAAGGTATTAGCGCCAATACCCAGTTTCATCACCGGATTCGCGCCTTTCAATGGACTTCCTATCAGTGGGTATTGAATGCGCCTAAAGAAGTGGAGCAGGTCCGTGAAGCCAATATTCCGCGCATTATCATCAAATGGCGCGTGTTTCAGGCGCTACGAAAATGCATTCTGCCTGAACAGATTCCTTTAGACGTCGATCATCCGCTGTATTCTATTGTGAAGCGGATTTATGACAGTGCTGACCGGCTGGAGCAGGGTACAGAGAAGCAGCTGAAAAAACAGAGCATGCTGTACTGGGTAGCCGAGCAGGTGTCGCGTTTGTTTAGCCATTATATGGATTATCGCGGTTATTGCGCGCGTAACTGTCCTCCAAACAACTGTAGTTGTCCGAGTAACTGGTTAGAGTCCTGGGGGCAGGATATTGCGCTCGATATCGAGCAAATGATCTATAGCCCCAAAGATGAAAATGGCCATGAGATGCAGGTGGCGGATTTTGTCAAGATTCAGGCGCGTGAACTGGAAGCCTGGCAACGCTGGTTGTGGCAGCATGTATTTCAGGATGACTATGCCAAAATCCTGGAGATTGAACGCCTGTATTGGGAGCGGCTGGAGAATGCAGAAACCCGCGCCCAGGCTCTAAAACGACTACCGGCCCAGATTGTGGTATTTAGCCTGCTAGAACTGCCACCCAGCCAGCTGGATTTTTTACGCCGTCTGGGGCAATACATTGATATCTATATTTTTCACTTCAACCCCTCGCAGGAATACTGGGCCGACAGTGTCGATCCGGACTGGAAAGCCAGGTTTGATTTGCAGCGGGAAGAGCGCTTTATTCAGCGTTTTGAAAAGACCCGTCAACGTAAACCGAATGATGCGGAAATAAAAGACTTCAGGATCAAGCAGCTGAACTTTAATGCCGAAGACCGGGAATCGCGGCATCCGCTTCTGACCCGATTCGGCAAGCAGGCACGGGATCATTTTTCTCTACTCTCTAAACTGTCTTCGGGGGAAGAGGGTCTCTGGGCCGATGTCTTTGTCGATGAATATCAAAATAAACTGCTGGCCAAAATCCAGTCAGATATTCTGTATTTACTCGAGCCTGAACAGCATCAATATGCTTTAAGCCCTGACGATGATTCTGTACAGATTCATGTCTGTCATTCTTCATTACGTCAGCTGGAAGTCCTCAAAGAACAGCTGATTCACTGGCTGGTTCAAGGCACTGAAGAAGCGCCGCGTCAACCAAGTGATATTCTGGTGTTGACGCCAAGTCTGAAAGAACTGGAACCAACAATTCGCAGTGTCTTTGCGCCGCCACCGCGGGAGCGTGAAATTGGCAGCAAACGACTGCAGAAAGATAACCTGTATTTACCGATCCAGATTGCCGGAGTGTCGCGTCTGGATGTCAGCAATGCCTGGCGCGCGGTACTGGGCCGGATTCAGTGGGTACGTCGCCGTTTCAGTATTGAGGACTTTGCCGACTGGCTCAGCCTGAATGCGACCCAGCAGTATTATGGTCTGGACTATAGTCAGGTAGAACGGATGTTGCAGTTGCTGACAGATGCTGGCTTTAAACGTGGACTGGACCAGCAGCATTTACAGCAAAGCCTCAGCGCAGGCGATGAGGATTACCGGTTTAGCTTTAAATTCGCCCTGGACCGTCTGGCGTTGGGTCTGGCGATTCCTGAACATACCCTGTTTCAGGACACCTTGAGTTATGCCAAGGTTCTGACCAGTGATTTTCCCTTGATATCCAACCTGATCCGGATTTATCAAGATCTGGTAGAGCGCCGTGACTGGCTGACTTTACATGAAACTGGACAACGCACGCCAGTCAAAACCTGGCTGGAATATCTGCGCGCCGATCTGAATGAATTTCGTGACGCTGGAGTAGAATCGCTCAAAACCGTTGCCGAAATTATCGACAAGCAAATGCGGATGCTGACCTTGGCCGATTATCATGACCAGGATGATCCGCATGCCAGTCAGGAACTGGTGGCACTCAGTCTGCCTCTGCCTTATGTGCTGGAAGAAATTCAGAATACCCTGGAGATGCAGCTGGATCAGGCCGAACCGACCGGACAGATTACTTTTAGCCAGATTGGTCAGATCCGGCCATTGCCTTATAAACTGGTGGTGATGCTGAATCTGGATAGCGGTAAATTTCCGAGCCGTAATCAACAGGTTCCGTTTGACCTGATGCGCAGCCTGAAGCCGCAACTCGGTGACCGTTCCCGTCTGGATGACGAGCAGGGCGCCTTTCTGGATGCCTTGCTGCTGGCACAGGAAAATCTATGGCTGTTCTATAATGGCTTTGATCTGGAGGATGGTGAGGCTCGTGATCCATCCACTGCCTTGCAGGAACTGGTTCAGCATATCGCGCTGATCTGCCAGTCTGAACAGCCGGATGCCGAAGTCGATCCGATGGTGGATATTCATGGTCTATCGGTCGCTCAACATATCCAGCAGCTTTATCATGTACATCCCTTACAGCCTTTTGATCCAGCCGGATTCGCAGATATGCAGACACCACGTTATCAGGATCAGTGGTTTGCAGTGGCAGAATATATCCGCAGCGCCGAAGGCAAACGCAGCAGCTGGATTAATGCACATTATCCGGCACTAGAACAAAAAGAAATCCGGGTACTCAAAGGTGATGAATGGATCCGCGATATGATTTTCCCGGCACGTCTATTCCTGAAAAGTGTCGGGGTTTCCACGATTCGCTATGCCGATTTGCCGAGTTCCCGGGAACCCTTATTATTGAACAAGCTGGAACAGTATCAGGTGCGGGATTTCCTGTTACAACAAGAGCAGGAGATTGAGCCAAACCTGATGCTAGACCGTTTGCCGGTGGGCAAAACCCAGCAAGCCACCTGGCTGGGCAGCCAGCAGGAACAGCAGTTATTGCAAGAACGTTTGCTACAGTTGGGCAAAGAACTGACGCCAGTCACCCAACAATCCCTGCAGTTCAGTCCTGAACTGATCATTCATATAAACGTGCCTCAGGTTCCACACAGCAGCTACTGGCTGAGTATGCAATCCTCTTCGGCCTCGGAAAAACGCCGTGCCCAGATCTGGCTGGAGTATCTGCTATGGCTGGCTTACTTGAATGACGATGCACGCTCACCAGAACTGGAGCGCATTGTCATTTTCAGTAATAAAACCCTGAAGTTTTCTGGCTTGAGTTCGAGCAAGGCACATGAGTATTTGCAGCTCTGGTTAAAGGCCTGGGAAATTGGTCAACAGCAGCCGCTGGTCTTGCCGGCAGAATTACTGATGAAAAAAGAGTGGCAGTGGGCCGAGAATGAACAGGGTAAAATGACCATTGTGGAAATGCAGGAATTGTTGGAAGCCTGGAACAACAGTTATAGTCCTAAAACAGCTAAGCCATTGACTTCGAATGAATCTAGTGTCTTGCATCAGGATTGGCAATTTATTTTGCAAGATCAGGATCCGGATCTGGCCTTGCAAAACTGCTGTCATGATTTTGCCCATGGCCTGTATGCACCAATTCATCAACATCTGGAATGGGTGAAATAGCCGTATGACTTTCTTAAAGCAGCAGACGCAAACAGCCATTTCTACCAATCCGATTCAGGACATGAAGTTTCGGGGCCTACACTGGATTGAAGCCTCGGCAGGCACCGGCAAGACCTATACGCTATCCAGTCTGATGGTGCGGATTTTTCTGGACCAGTATTATCCGCATCAGGTGATTGCGACGACATTTACCCGTAAGGCCACGGCTGAACTGAAAAACCGGGTACGGCTTCGCGTCGAGGAAACGCTGGCTTATATCCAGCGTCATCAGCAGCTCAATTCAGTTGAAATCGCAGCAAAAATCCAGAATGAAACCGATCCTTTATTTCAGCAGGTACTGAAAGATTATGGTTCACGGCTGGATTATGCCCGTCGCCGTTTACGTCTGGTGCTAAACCAGCTGGATGAACTGTTTGTCGGCACCCTGGACAGCTTTAGCCAGAAACTGTTACGTGAATTTGCCTTTGAAAGTGGCAAGATTGAACGTGCAGAACTGACCGAAGATCAGGATCTGTATATTCAGCAGCTGATTCATGATGTGCTGCGTGACTGGATTCAGCAGCAGCCGCAATATATGGTCAATCATCTGTATGTTCAAAATCTGCTGAAACCGGTGGAGCATTATACCGGGCTGGTGCGTGATGCCCTGAATTTCAGCAAGCAGCATTTCCGCAAGATCGAACTGGCTGAATGTGACCTGAACAAATTGGAAGCCTGCATCAGTCAATTAGTGAGTATTCAGGAGCATGATCTTGCCGTCATGCGGCGTTATTGTCAGGAAAGTCCGAAGTATTTTCACAAGAGTTTTTTGACCAAGTTAACCGAAATTTGTGAAAACTTTATGACCTGGAGCGCAGCCCTGAAAAATCAGGGTGGCATGAGTTTCTTTGATGCTGAATTGCAGCCGATTTTACTGAATCTGTGCCATTTGCGCCGCAAGAAAACCGATTTCCAGCCGACCACTCAGGTCTTTAACAAAAGCTGTCCGGATGCAGAGCAGCAGCTGATTTTGCAACATAGTCTGATCGTGGCAATTGATGCGCTGTGTGAGGTCAAACAGTATCTGGATGAGCAGCTGCAACAGCTTACGACCTATCTGGAATTTCATATTATTCAAAGTGTGCAGACCCGTTTGCCACAAACCTTGCAGCAGCAGGGTGAAACCACTTTTTCCCAGCAAATTCGTACATTGGCGGAAGCATTGCAAGGCCAGCAGGGACAGCGTTTTGCCCAGTTTGTACAGGCACGTTATCCGCTGATTCTGGTCGATGAATTTCAGGACACCAATCAGGATCAGGATGATTTGCTGGCCAAGATCTGGCGTGATGCCAACCGGGTGCAGTCCGGCTGCATGATTATGGTCGGTGATCCGAAACAGGCAATTTACGGTTTCCGTGGCGGCGATATGCTCACCTATAACAAGGCACATGCCGATGTGCTGCATAAACAGGGCCGCGAATATACCCTGATGCAGAACCATCGGTCAGTCAA
The DNA here is from genome assembly GCF_001878775.1 of Acinetobacter sp. AR2-3. NCBI lineage: Bacteria > Pseudomonadati > Pseudomonadota > Gammaproteobacteria > Moraxellales > Moraxellaceae > Acinetobacter > Acinetobacter sp. AR2-3. The sequence goes on along the minus strand of NZ_MJIQ01000028.1, from coordinate 74,694 downwards.
ACCACTCGTAGAAGTGGTTGATGCGCTGTTCCAGCGGCAAATGGATTTTGGCGAACAGGTGCAGTACACCTTGATTCAGGCCGGTAGTCGCCCGCATCCAGATCTGGTCGATATGGGCAGGATCAACCCGCAGCCTTTACGATGGATTCAGCTAGGTGAATCGGACCTGGAGGCAGACCAGGTGGCCTGGAAAATCCGTGCATTGCTGAATCAGTCTGCCCAGCAGCAACTGTACTTTCAGCAGCAAGAGCATCAGCAAAGCCTGAGCGCAGATGATATTGCCGTGTTGGGATTTGGGCATTTTGCTCTGGAACAGGTGAAGCAGCGTCTGCAACGTATGGGTATTCCCTGCTATAAAGAATCCAAACAGAGCGTGTTTGCCAGTCCAATCGCTCAGGATGTCGCGGCAGTATTGACGGCGATCATGGATCCTTTCAATGAGGCCAAGGTCAAGCGGGCTTTACTAACTCGTCTGCTGGGCTTCAATCTGAAAAAACTGATTGATTTGCAAGGCCAGAGTGAAGGCCTCAGTCGCTATATTGCGGATCTGGATATCATTCGGGAAATGTGGTTTGAGAAAGGCTTTTTGACCGCCTGGAATTATGCACTGAACCTGTTTCAGGTCTGGACCAATCTGGTGGCCAGTCAAAGTCTGGACAATGAGCGGGTGGTGGTCAATTTGCGCCATCTGACCGAGATGCTGAGCCAGCAGAGTGAATATTATCAGGGGGCGCAAAAACTCTATCACTGGTATTTGCGCCAGCTTCAGTCACCTTCAGGCAAGGACAGCGAAAAAGAACGCAAGCTGTCTGGGGATCATGGGGTGCAGCTGATGACCATTCATGCCTCCAAAGGGCTGGAATTTAAAGTGGTGTTTTTATTGGGAGCAGATGCTGCTTTTGATGTGAATAAAGGCAATCTGAATTTTTCCCTGTCTGCGTCTGAACAGGACAACATTCTGGAACAATCCCGGGTGATTGCAGTCAATCACAAGAATTTGCATGAGCAGGCGATTCTGCAGAATGCAGCGCGTAATGCTGCCGAAAACCACCGGCTCTGGTATGTGGCGCTGACCCGTGCCAGTCACCGGGTATATGCCATGCTGCAGGATCAAAACGCACAGTCCGATTCGGGGCTGGCCTTCTGGCGTGGTCAGGGAGATCAACTGTTTCAACATGCTTTAAGTCTGGTCGAGCCGCCTCTGTCTCAGGAGCCACCGCGCCTGGTCGAGCAGTCGAACCATCATCAGGTCGACATGCGGGCGCAACCTTTGCCAGAGCGGCAGTTTTATCCGCGAACCAAAACCAGTTTTACGGCTTTGTCACAGCATCAGCTACATGGACATATCTTGCAGGACGATCTGGTCACGGCTTATGAACAGCCCGACAGTGCTGCCGATGAAATTCATTTTACCGGTCTGGAAGAACAGCCAGCAGCTGTGCCCCTAGACTGGATTAGGCTGAATTTTCCTAAAGGCACCGTAGCCGGAACATTCTTGCACAGCATTTTTGAACATATTGATTTTCAGGACAGCAGTTACTGGAATCTGGAAATCCGGCGCCGTTTTAAAAATACCGCACCGCAAATCTGGCAGGAACTGAAAGAAAAATTTGAACAGGCTTTTCATATACGTAGTGTACTAGAACAGGCTTTTTCCCTGCATTATCAGGCCGCTGTGGTGAATCTGCGAACCCTGTTTCAGGCCACAGCTCAGGCAGATTTCAAAGCCGAGGAATTGCGTCATAGTATGCAGCGCGTATTGTCCAGCCTGAACTATAAGTTATTGACCGGAATTCGCCTGCATGACCAAAGTGAAGTTTATCGCCAGCAATGGCAGCAGATGTTTCACTCGGCACAACAGCTCGAGCGTTCAGCTCTGCTGGAATTTTTAAGTCAGTTTAGGGTGTATTTTGATGGGCTGGAGGATGACTCCTTTATCCAGTTTTTTGAACAGGAAGTGGCCCAGCTCACAAGCCCTGCAAGCACTGAATTGCTGAATGTGGACAGTATTTTCCAGACTGCTTTTGAGGGATTGCTGGACGAAATTACAGAAGATATTTTGCTGAATCTGATGCATGACTGGGTACATGACATTCTGGCTACTCCGATTCGGGCAGATTTTGCCTTGGCGCAGCTGGAGGTTAAACAGTATCTGTCAGAATTTCCTTTTTATCTGTCCTTGACCGATGCCCCTTTGCAGATTCGGCAAATCCATCAGCTTTTTCTCGAACATGACATGGTCATGAGCGATTTTAATGAGGCCAAATCGGCGCGATACCTGACCGGTTCCATCGATCTGGTGTATTTCGATGGCCAGCGCTACCATATTGCCGATTATAAAAGTAACTTCCTCGGACCTGATCAACAGCACTATAGCGCTGAAGCCATTCAGCAGAATATGAGTCAGTCCAGTTACTGGTTGCAGGCCGCTTTGTATCTGGTGGCGCTGCATCGGTACCTGAGTGCCAATATGCAGACTTATTCGATTCAGCAGCACTTGGGCGGCGCGACCTATCTGTATTTACGTGGGATGAAGGGACAGGTCCAGCAAGGAGCCTATCATTGGCAACCGGACTCTGAATTTATAGAAAAACTGGATCAAATATTGGGCTATTTTGAGCAGAAAAAATCAGCATGATTTTGCGATTTTATAAGATATATAGAGATTAAACATGAAATTATCCTGTGGATAACTTTGAGGATAACTGTGTGGAAAATGAGCAGAATCACGTGTCACAGCAACATTCCGATTTAATGGCCTGGATTGACTATCTGTGCCAGCCGCCGTTTAGTACGGCTACATTTGATCCGGCAGCAAAAATCTTGATCCAGCAATTACTTGAGGCGATGCAGGCGGGGGATAGCTGTATCGAGGTTGAGCCTCAGCAGGTTGCCTTATTACATAATCTGGTTCTAGACCGCCGTCAGCAGAGTGCAGGAATTGCACCATTTATTTTTGCAGATCAGCATTTATATCTGTACCGCTACTGGCAGCTAGAGCAGGCGGTAGCTGCACATATTGCTCGGATTAAAGCCCAACCGGTGGCCGCCATTGATTTATCTGAACGTGATCGCAGCCTATTGTCAGATCCACAGCAGCAAAAAGCCCTGCATATGGTGGCGCAGCAAGCCTTAAGCATTATTACCGGCGGTCCGGGGACTGGTAAAACCTATACGCTGGCACATATGATTGCGGTCCTGCATGAGGCAATGCCAAATATCCGGATTGCCATGGCAGCGCCTACGGGAAAGGCTGCACAGCGAATGAAAGAAGCGCTGCAAAAAGCCTTGCATAGTGAAGCTCTACAACAGTTTGAGCTAGAAGCATTAAAACAGTTACAACCGGTGACCCTGCATCGCTTACTAGGTCTGGGTACTCGCGGACAGCCACGCTTTCATGCCAAACAACCTTTGCCGTATGATGTGATTGTGGTCGACGAAGCCTCGATGCTGGATTTGAATCTGTCACAGATGTTGCTGGCCGCCGTACCATCTCATGCACGGCTGATTTTACTCGGTGATGCAGACCAGCTCGCCTCTGTGGATGTCGGAACGGTACTGGCAGATTTACAGCAAGTAGCGACTCTGGAGGATAACCGGGTCAATTTAATCACCACGCGGCGTTTTGCGACTGGAGCCAGGATTGGCGCAATGGCGGAGTTTATCCAGCAGAATCATCAGCCTTCTCACGTCTTGCAGAAATTTGAGCAGCAAATCGTGGCAGCCAGTGAGTTACAGGCGATCGATTTGGATCAGGTCGAAATCGACCAGTTGCAGCTACAATATCTGCTCTCGGGCACCGAACAGACCGCGCATAGTTTGAATCAGTATTATGACCAGCTGATGTATGGTTATCAGGCATATGTAGAGGCTATAAAAACACAACGAAACTCGGCTGATTTTGAGCAGTATGTGCAACAGGTGGTCAAAACTTTTGATGATTACCGTATTTTAACGGCAATCCGTTCTGGTGATCTGGGGCTGCTCAAGATCAATCTACAGATTGAACAACGTTTTTTAGCAGCTCAAGGTCAGTTGAAACAGGGCGACTGGTATGTCGGACGACCCGTCATGATGAGCTATAACGACTATCAGTTGGGCCTGTCCAATGGTGATATTGGTATCTGTTTTTTACGTGAGCAATCTGGTCAACGTCAGTTTGAAGTGTATTTCCCGAGTCTGGAAAAATGGGTATTAGCCACCCGTTTACCTAAAAGTATTGAAACCGCTTTTGCGCTGACCATTCATAAATCTCAAGGTTCAGAATTTTCCCATACGGCAGTGGTGCTGGATCAATATGCAAAAAATTTATTGAGCAAAGAGTTGATTTATACTGCAATTACTCGAGCCAAAAAAGTGGTCAGTTTATTGGTAGATTATGATGCTTTTACACAAGCACTTTGTGTTAAAACTACCCGGAAAAGTGGTTTGAGCCAAAAAATCATTGAACAATCTAGTAATTTAATTGGCAAAAATAATCAAATCTTGTAGGTAAAAGCTTACAAGGATTCAGGAAATTGACGCATAGAGCTTTTGCTCGGTTTTTGAGAAGATTGGTTCTACAAAATAACTCAACACGGAAAGTTGAGCATAATCGCATAATGATAATAATAATGTCGGTAGACAGCGAACTTACAGTGAAGTAAGTGAAAGAGGAAACTTACAGCCGCTAAGCCTTGTAGTTTTGGGAGAGACTACAAGGCTTTTTTATATCCTGATTTTTTTATAGGAAGCTTGCTGGATTTTTACCCTAATTTCTTAGCAAAAATTTTCAGCTCTAGCCAGTAAACTTAAGTAAATAGCGTTAAATAAAACAGGAGCTGTGTAACATTATGCAAATTTTCACTTGGTGATGTACGAAATGGCTTACAGTAAAATGAGGCAAATACCTCTAGTTGTCTGGTGGGAATGTGGCAAAATCTACCACACAAGGAAGATGATTTTTCAACAGGATGTTTGAAAATAATAATAAGCGTAAAACGCCATAATAATACAATAAATAATAATGATAAGAGAAAGAACTACAGCGCCAAAAAGCCCGAGTTTACTCGGGCTTTTTTTATCCATTTTTATGGAGAGCAGCTGAAGATTCAAGCGAGCTAAAAGGTTTGTGGGCTTTTCAAAGGAGTTTCTAGATTTAATTCATTCTGGATTTATTTCATTAAAATAATGCAAAACCTGAATCTTTGAGGGACAAGAGTCATCAGATCTGAATTGCATCAATGAGCAGCCAAAACCATGCAAAAATCTGGATCTATTTTTGCAATTTGATGCGTTTTCCCTTAAAATATGCAACTTGCTGTAGTGATGCACGGCAGTCAAGGTTTTGAATTCTCATCACTTTGATTTTTATCAAAATATATAAGCATCTCGGAGAAATCGAATGGCTTTAACTAACGCAGATCGCGCAGAGATCATGGCTAAATTCGCTCGCGCTGAAAACGACACTGGTTCACCAGAAGTTCAAGTAGCTCTTTTAACTGCTCAAATCAATGATTTACAAGGTCACTTTAAAGAGCATAAACACGACCACCATAGCCGTCGCGGTCTAATCCGTATGGTTAACCAACGTCGTAAGCTACTTGACTACCTTAACGGTAAAGACCACGGTCGTTATGTAGCATTGATCGGTGCTTTAGGTTTACGTCGTTAATTCGATTTAAACTTTATTTTCGGGTGTATTGCATGCTTTGTGCTGTATTACTGAAAACTAAAGTCGGCTTAGCTTTGCGCTAAGCCAGTGGAAGGGGCGAATGTTTCGCTCCTTCTTTGTGTTTAAAAATAGTATTTAATCTGGTGAGGTCGGCTTCTAAGCTTTGTCATTTACTCGTCCATATGGTCATGAATGCCAAACCTTAGGGGTCTCCACTAGAATAATTGTTCACAAGAACTAGGAAAAAATAAAACATGTCAATGTTTAATATTATTCGTAAAGAATTCCAATTCGGTCAGCACAACGTTATCCTGGAAACAGGTCGTGTTGCCCGTCAGGCAAACACTGTTGTGATTACCATGGGCGGCGTACAAGTACTTGTTGCTGTTGTGGCACAGCCTAAAGCAAAAGCAGGTCAAGATTTCTTCCCATTAACTGTTAACTACCAAGAAAAGCAATATGCTGCTGGTCGTATCCCGGGTGGTTATGGCAAGCGTGAAGGCCGTCAGTCTGAAGCTGAAACTTTGATTTCACGTCTGATTGACCGTCCAATTCGTCCGTTGTTCCCGGAAGGTTACTTCAACGAAATTCAAGTAACAGCCACTGTTATTTCTTCTGATAAAACAATGGATGCTGACATTGCTGCAATGTTAGGTACATCTGCTGCATTGTCTATCGCTGGTACACCTTTCCGTGGTCCAATCGGTGGTGCGCGCGTTGGCTTAATCAACGGTGAATACATCCTAAACCCGAACCTTGAACAACTTAAAGAGTCTGATCTTGATCTTGTTGTTGCGGGTACTGAAACTGCAGTATTGATGGTTGAATCTGAAGCGAAAGAGCTTTCAGAAGACCAAATGCTGGGCGCTGTTTTGTTCGGTCATGACGAAATGCAAATTGCGATCCAGGCGATCAAAGAATTTGCTGCAGCTGCAGGCGCGGTTGAATCAACTTGGGTTGCTCCAGTTAAAAATGAAGAACTTCTTGGTAAATTGAAAGAAGCATTCGAAGCGAAAATCTCTGAAGCGTACACGATTGCAGTTAAGCAAGACCGTTATGCGGCACTTGACGCGCTTTATGCAGAAGCAGTTGCACAGTTCGTTCCTGAAAATGACGAAACGGGCATTGCAGAAGAAGTAAATGAGCTGTTCGAAGACCTTAAATATCGTACTGTACGTGACAACATCCTGTCTGGTAAGCCACGTATCGATGGTCGTGATACTAAAACTGTTCGTGCAATCGACGTACAAGTAGGTGTTCTAGATCGTGCACACGGTTCTGCATTGTTCACACGTGGTGAAACTCAGGCCTTGGTCACAACGACTTTGGGTAATACACGTGATGCGTTGATGGTTGATACCCTTGCAGGTACAAAAACTGACAACTTCATGTTGCACTACAACTTCCCTGCATACTCTGTAGGTGAAACAGGTCGTGAATCTGGTCCTAAGCGTCGTGAGATTGGTCACGGTCGTTTGGCACGTCGTGGTGTTCAAGCAGTTCTTCCTGCGGCTGATCGCTTCCCGTACGTGATCCGTATCGTTTCTGACATCACTGAATCAAACGGTTCGTCTTCAATGGCGTCTGTATGTGGTGCTTCATTATCATTGATGGATGCTGGTGTTCCACTTAAAGCGCCAGTTGCAGGTATTGCGATGGGTCTAGTGAAAGAAGGCGAGCGTTTCGCAGTTCTTTCTGACATCTTGGGTGATGAAGATCACTTGGGCGACATGGACTTTAAAGTAGCGGGTTCTGCAAACGGTATTACTGCGCTACAAATGGACATCAAGATCGAAGGCATCACTGAAGAGATCATGGAATCTGCATTGAACCAGGCTTATGCGGGTCGTATGCACATCTTGAATGAGATGAACCAGGTGATTTCACGTGCGCGTCCTGAAATTTCGATGCACGCACCGACCTTCCAGGTGATCAACATCAACCCGGATAAAATCCGTGATGTGATCGGTAAAGGCGGCGCGACCATTCGTGCAATTACTGAAGAAACTAAAGCGGCGATTGATATCGAAGATAACGGTACAGTTCGCGTATTTGGCGAAACTAAAGCGGCTGCGCAAGCTGCAGTTGCCAAGATTCAGGCACTTACGGCTGAAATCGAGCCAGGTACAATTTATACAGGTAAAGTGATTCGTATTGTTGAATTCGGTGCGTTCGTAAATATCCTGCCAGGTACTGATGGCTTACTTCACATCTCTCAAATCTCAAACGAACGCATTGCGAACGTGGCAGATGTATTGAAAGAAGGTCAGGAAGTAAAAGTACAGGTTGCGGATGTTGATAACCGTGGCCGTATTAAATTAACGATGAAAGACATCGAACAAGTTTAATTCTTAAAAATATTCACATGGGAAAATTCATGTGAATAACAATAAAAAAGCCCTGAGCTTGATCAAAGTGTTTATTTTGGCTGGCTCAGGGCTTTTTTTATGCTTCAGTATTGGTCTGAATGTGGTGTTCAGTTGATCTCAGGTTAAGGGATCTGCTTCAGAGCTTTTTAACAGACGGTAAATTTCATCTTTTAATTTCAGTTTTTTACGCTTGATCGCCTCAATATCATTGTTGATATGATTGACTGGATCAAGTTCAAGCTGGCTGATTTCTTTGTCCAGCTCATTATGTTCCTCGAATAACTTGGCAAAATAGGGATTTTCCTCGCGAAGTTGCACAATCAAGTCGCGGTATTCGGGAAACATGTATTTGATTTTCTTATTGCAATCTTTGGTTTTCATAGGGATTCTTATACTCTAATCATAAAATTAAATATAAATATGTTCTGATCTGCACTGAAAAATGCAGATCAATAGAACATGAAAAGGATTTACTTGAAGTGCAAATGTTTGACCTCGCGGCGTAACTCCTGCACCTCATCAATGAGGTCGAGCATCATAGCAACGGCGCTAAATGAGGCATCAAAATCACGTTGCAGGCGATAGGCGCGTTGTGCACGCGAGATATCTTCGCCGAGGAAAGTGCTGGTCGGGGTTGTGGAACGATTGGGTAAAATTCCATGTTCAATTAACTGCATGACCCATTCGGGGCTTTGTCCACATGCTTCTGCAAAGTGGATCAAGTCAAATGAACGATCGTCCATAATTTCTGAGGGGGTATAACCGTGGGAAAAACTTTCTTGGTACTGAATCGTAGTCATGGGTCTACTCCTTAAACAGCCAAGTGTGCAAAATCCGGAGAGTGGGAAGGTGCTAAAATAGAACGCTTTCCAACCCTTGGACCTGCAGACTCAGAGTGATGACTCAAATGATCATGAGTGAAGAGTCGGGATGTGCTGGTAGTTGATGAATCAGTCGGTCTGACCGGATCTTTATCAGCAGGATGCGAGGCAAAGAAGGTTAAAGCTGAAGTGGTTTTTATAATTTTATGTGTTATCGACAAAGCGTATTCAATCACTTTCCTGTGTTGAATAGAGGGTGCCATATCAGGGCTGCAAAGCAGACCAAAGGGCAAAATTGAACGAGGCTGAAGATTGATCATCATAAATGGATAAAAAATAACCGTCTTCGATCCATTATTATGACTTTACTTGCCCCAAAACAGTTTTTATTTGTACCTTATTGTTTCAAATCATGACAAAGAAAAAAGCCCCTGATATAGGGGCTTTGAAAATCTTTCTGAAATTAATATTTTACCCAGGTTACACTGCGGCCAATTACCGATACCCCCACATAACCACGCAAGGTCAGACGTTTACCATTAGCACTTAAGCGTGCTTTACCTTTGTAAACTTTGCCACTGATCGGATCAAGCACTTTGCCATCATGGTATTCACGTGGCTTTTTCGGATCTGCCTTAAAATCCCAGATAAACGGCAGGCCTAGAAAAGGCTTGTTCTTAAGCTGACCTGGACATTTATGACAAATTCCCATTTTTTCTGCGCCAGGCAAGCTGCGTGTTTCGACAATCACTCCTTCATAACTGCCATCTGCTTTCTTGCGAATTTCCACATCCGCACGAGAATAACCCGATTGATCATCGATGGTTTTCCATTTACCCAATAACGGATCTTCATAGGCAAAGGCCAGGCTAGAGACTGCGGCCAAACTTATCCCCATTAGTAGAGTATTCAATAATTTTCTCATAACATACCTGTTAAATTGATGATGTATTCATTTTAGAATTATTGCTCTAATTTATTTTAAAAGCATAATTAAATCAAGAGTATGAACTGTGCGGTCTTTCTCATAATTTTTTGAAAATGATGAATATTCAGGTTTTGTTAGTGTGAATAATTTTATAATTTAAAAGGGATTCTTAGATTGGATTTACAGGAGAGTTTGATTCAGGAGGTAGACAGGTTTTCTACTGTAGGGGAATACGCTTTGTTGAGCTCAGTCACCTAGATTTTAAAACATAAAAAAAGCATTCCTGGGAATGCTTTTAAACTTAAGGATTCGAACTGCTTAGCTCAGGTGTTTACCAAATAGGCCCAAGGCTTCTTCAGCAGTAAAAGTATATTGGCTATTACAGAACTGACAGTCCATCTCGATCGGATTCTGGAATTCCAGCGTTTCACGGATCGACTCTATTCCGATTTGCTGTAAAGCGACTGCACAACGCTCTTTAGAGCAGGTACAACCAAACTTCAACACTTCCGTATCTGGCAGACGCACTTCTTCTTCGTTATATAAACGGTACAGAATATCAGTGGCTTGCAAACCGACTAACTCTTCAGTTTTTAGAGTCTCTGTGAGCATGGTCAGACGTGGCCATAGATCTTCATCTACCCGGCGTTGTTCTTCTTCACTATTACGTGGTAACAGCTGAATCAATAAACCACCTGCACGCTGATGGTCGCTCGCCAGCACAATGCGCGTTGGAATCTGTGCAGACAGGTCATAATACTGCATCAGACAGCCCGCCAAATTTTCTTTATCAAGGGGTACAATCCCCTGATAACGCTCGCCAAATTCTGGTTCGATATTGATGAACAGAACCGGAGAGGTGAGTGACTTCAACACGGTACTGCTGTCTTCACCGACCAGAAAGTGCGGATCTTCTTCATAGTCAGCCAAAGCGCGAACTTCACCCAAATGGTTACATTCAGCCATAGCCCATTTAAATGTGCCTGATGCCTGAATTTGCAGGCTGATACGCCCTTTAATCTTCAAGGTGCTGGCAAGCAGTGCAGTGGCACTGAGCATTTCACCTAGCAGGATTTTAACTGCAGGTGCATAGTCACGTTGCGCTAAAATGGTTTGTAAAGCTTCTTCAAGATGCACCACTTCACCACGAACAGGGCTATCTTCAATAAAAAAGCGTTGGCGTAAATCAGACATAAAATTCTCCATAACCCTGCTTTAATAGTGTCATTATTGTAAAACACAAGTTAGGACAGTTCATCTCTTAACGTATCAATTCCTGCGCCGTTTGTATCCTGTTGCTGCGGTGTATCCTGTTTTTGCACTTTATGGCGTTGATCCTGGGCAAACAGATGCTCCAGTTCGGCTAAACTGCTCCGCTGATTTTCATAATTTGGATGTTCATCCGGATCCAGATGATATTGGCTATTCAGCAGTTTTTCATCCTGTTCACGGAAGTTTTGAATCTGTTGCTGGCTATTTTCGAGGTCAGGATTGAGCTGGTTTAGTAAGGCCTGACTGAGTTCTAAAGCTGAAAGATAAGTTTCACGCCAGATGTGTTTCACGCCCAAATCCTGCAATAAATGCACATGATGCCGGTCACGGGCACGTATCCATAAACAGATTTCAGGATAATTCAGCCGCAGATGCCGTACGACCAGCATTGAGTCTTCAATATCGTCAATCGCTACAATCACCTGTTGTGCTGTAAAAATGCCGGCCTGTATCAAGGCTTCCGGCTCTGTTGCATCTGCCTGGTAGAAAGGAATATCGTACTGCGCCAGAAGTTCAGTGGCTGGCACAGTGCTATCCATGACACTAAAGGCATGTTGCTGTTGCAGTAAAATCCGGGCGATGATTTGCCCGAAGCGGCCAAAGCCAATCAGCAGAATCGGTGTACTGGTTTGAGGATTGGAATCGGTTTCAAAGGTTGCCGCCAGATGATTGTGACGATCCAAACGCGGTAAAATCTGGCTATGCAATAACCAATAAAATGCGGGGGTCAGCAGCAAGGAAAAACTCACCATCCAAAGCAAGGGGGACAGTAGATTGGCCGTAATAATCTGGTCGGATACCGCAATCACCAGTGCCAGTAAGGCAAACTCGCCGCCTTGCGCCAGACTGGCTGCCAGCAGAGTACTATTGCGCCAGCTATTTTGATGATAACGCGCCAATGCCAGGTTGATTGCAAACTTGACCAAGATTAAAGTGAGGGTGCCGCCGAGAATGATCCAGGGGAAATTGCGTAGATCAGGTAAGTGCAGTGACATGCCCAGACTGATGAATGCCAGGCCCATCAACAAGCCCTGAAAAGGCCGAATCGTGCTTTCTACTGCAGGCCGGAAATCTGAATCTGCCAGTAAAATTCCGGCAAATAAAGCACCGAGAAATAGATTTAGGCCGAGGGTATTCATCAATACTAATAATGCCAGGGTCACCGCAATCGCCACAACCGCATGCAATTCGTGACTGCCACTTTTAGCAATCCAGCGATACAACGGCTGCATCAGGTAACGATTACACAGGAACAGACCGCTCAACGTCGCGATGAGGGCAGCAAAGTAGGCCACCCCATGTTCAGTCGAGCGAATCCCGGCAAATAGGGGAATAGCTGCAATCACCAGAATGGCCAACAGGGAATGAACCAGCAGGATCGAATAGGCTTGCTGACCATAACTGGTGGCGAACTGTTCCTGATGATTGAGATGTTGAATCACCAGAGTCATGGCAGACAAACTGCCGGCGAGTCCAATTACAATGCTGGCAAGTAGGCTTTGCTGAAGGAAAACCCAGGCCATGAGCGTAAAAATCAGGGCGCTGATTAGTACCTGTAAAGCAGCTATCATCCACAGGGATGGATTAATCTGGACAATGCGTTGCGGTCTGAGTTGCAGACCGATCCAGAACAACAATGCCATCAGGCTGACTTGCATGAAACTACTCATGACTTCGGGTGCCTGAATCAGATGCAAAAGGCTTGGACTTAAGATGATCCCTGTTAACAGATAGCCCAGCACACTTGGCAATCTGAGCCTTTTACTCAGTGGCACTATCAACAGTGCAATGACCAGAACCAGTGTTATTTGTAACAGTATCGACATTTTCCTGCCCTAAATTTATTCTTGATCCAGACTGGGAGTCTTGTATTCCAGACCGATCCTCAGGCGCAATATCTTTTAGCTCAGTTCCTGAGGGTCGATGTCTAGCGTGAGCTTCATGCTAGAAGGTTTGTCCTGCAGCATGTTTTGCCACCAGCTGCGCACATAGTAATGCAAACGTGGACGATCCGCTGACAATAGCACCATATGTGACTGATAGCGTCCGGCCTTACGTTCCATTGGCGCAGGAATTGGTCCCCAGATGTCCAGCGCCAGATCAGGATATTGCCTGAGGAGTGCTGCATGTTTCTGTAAGAATTCGGTATTTTGTGCCTGATCCTTGGATTCACAGCGAATCAGGATGGCATAACGATAGGGCGGCATCTGGGCGATCTGCCGTTCTTTTAAGGTCTGCTGGGCAAATACGCGATAATTTTCATTGACCAGCGTATTCATTAGGGCATGATCAGGTCTGAGGGTTTGTAGATAGACATCACCCTTGTGTTCACCACGTCCGGCACGGCCTGCGACCTGTACGATCAGCTGCGCAGTACGTTCGGTTGCACGGAAATCCACACTCAGCAGACCGGAATCGATATCCAGAATCGCCACCAGCGTCACATAAGGGAAATGATGGCCTTTGGCCAGCATCTGGGTGCCGAGCAGAATCGCCGGTTCGCTTTTCTGAATCTTGTCATAGATTTTCTGCCAGCTGCCGACCCGACTGGTAGAATCGCGATCGACCCGAATCACCTCAAAATCCGGAAAGAGTTCATTCAGATGTTCTTCGACTTTGCCAGTGCCCATACCCAGTGTAACCAGTTCCTGATGCTGACATTGCGGGCAGTGTTCCGGCATCCGGTGAATAGTGCCACAGTGATGGCAATGCAGATGCTGATAAGGCTGGCGGTGTACAGTGAAGTTGGCATCACAGTGCGGACATTGCGCCTGCCAGCCACAGCTCCCACAAAGCAGAACGGGGGCATAGCCACGGCGGTTTAAAAAAATCAGTACCTGTTCCTTTTTCTCCAGACGCTTTTTGATGTCCTGAATCAATTGCAGGCTAATCCCATGCTGCTTCTGTGCGACTTTTAAATCCAGAATATGGATTTTGGGCATCAAGGCCGTGCCGGCACGCTGGTTCAGCTGCAGTGCCTGCATCTTGCCATGTTGCACCAGCGCATAACTGTCAATGCTTGGTGTGGCTGACCCTAAGATTACCGGACATTGCTGTAAATGGCCGCGGTACAGAGCGACATCTCGGGCATGATAGCGGAAGCCTTCCTGCTGTTTAAAGGACAGGTCATGTTCTTCATCCAGAATGATCAGGCCCAGATTCGGCATTGGCGTATAAATGGCGGAACGTGTACCGAGTACGATTGAGGCTTTGCCGGTTTCTGCCGACTGCCAGGCTTGTAGCCGTTTGGAATCATTCAGCCCGGAATGCAGCAGCGCAATATGGCAATGAAAACGGGACTGAAAACGGCTAATAGTTTGCGGCGTCAGGCCGATTTCCGGTACCAGTACCAGCACCTGTTTGCCCTGTTTCAGTACCTGCTCCATGATTTGCAAATACACTTCAGTTTTACCGCTGCCGGTCAGACCATCCAGTAAAAAAGCCTGATATTGATTGCGATATTTTAATACCTGTTCGACTGCATGTTTTTGTTCAGGATTGGCCGTTAGCGGCATCTGTGCCAGTTGCATCGGCTGCGGACTGAAATCTTGTGGCTCCAGCACACAGGCGCAAATCTCTTTTTTCTCCAGCGCTTTTAAGGTCGCGGTTTCAATCCCGGCCATGTTGAGCACAGTTTCAGTTGTTCCGACCGGATGCAGTTTTAAAATCCGGTAGGCTTCCTGCTGCTTGTCCGAACGGCGTACTTTGGCCTCGGCATTAGTGTCCAGGAGCTTCCAGGTACGGGCCAGCAGGTTGTAAGGCTTACCCTGACGCAGCAGGGTCGGCAAGGCACTGTGGACGACTTCACCGATCGGGAACTGGTAATACTGCGCTGACCATGTCAGCAAACTTAAAACTTTGGCATCTATAATGGCTCGTTCATCGAGCAGTTCGGTCACAGCTTTAAGCTTAAAGCGTGGATCGAGAGGAGTGTCTGCGGACAGTTTTTCGATAATCACCCCGACCAGATTCTGCCGACCAAACGACACCAGTACACGTGTGCCAATCTGCGCTTGTTCAAATTGTTCTGCACTCATTGTGTAATCAAAACAATCAAATACATGCACAGGTACAGCAACGCGTACGCGATAAAGTGGACTGGAATCGGTGTGAGAATTTTGCATATCTTGGGGTGGAAATCCTGAAGAAATTTCGTCGTGCTTAAAGTTCGATTATGTTAGAGTGAGCAGATAATTTATATCAAAGAATATGAATGATTTCGGTGGTCTGACGCAACAGCGTTGAGCAAAATTTTGGAAAATTAGAGCATTACAATGCCTGCATATCAGTTTATTGCGCTTGATGCTTCAGGAAAGCAGCAAAAAGGCGTGCTGGAGGGGGATTCTGCACGTCAGATCCGGCAACAATTACGGGATAAAGCACTTATTCCGGTCTCTGTTGATCCTGTTGAAAAAAAAGACCAGCATCATCGTCGTAAATGGTTTGAAAAAAGCATCACCGCCTATGATCTGGCTCTGATGACCCGTCAATTATCCGTGCTGGTCGCCGCCGCAATTCCATTGGAAGAAGCGATTCGCGCCGTCGGCAAGCAAAGTGAAAAAGTCCATGTACAAAACCTGCTGATGTCAGTGCGCTCCAAAGTGCTGGAAGGGCATAGTCTCGCGCAGGGCTTGCAACAATCCGGACGTTTTCCTGAACTGTATATTGCCACAATTGCCGCCGGTGAACGTTCCGGACATCTGGACCTGATTCTGGACCAACTGGCAGACTATACCGAAAATCGGTTTGCCATGCAGAAAAAAATCCAGGGTGCAATGGTCTATCCGATTATTCTGATGCTGATGTCCTTTGCAATCGTAATGGGACTGATGACCTATGTGGTGCCGGATATCGTCAAGACTTTTGATCAAAGCAAAGATGCTTTGCCCTGGATTACCGTGGCCTTGATGAAAGCCAGCGATTTTATCCGCATTGCCTGGCCATTTTTATTGATCGGTGTTGCTTTAGGGATTTTCCTGTTGGTCCGGTTTTTAAGAACCACTGCTGGGCATTATGCCTTTGACCGTCTGACCTTAAAATTACCTTTATTCGGCAAATTGTCACGCGGGATCAATGCCGCACGTTTTGCCAGTACCTTATCTATTTTGACCCAATCTGGCGTGCCGCTGGTCGATGCATTGCGGATTGGTGCCGCAGTCAGTAATAACTGGGTGATCCGTGATGCTGTCAATCTGGCGGCAGAAAAAGTGACTGAAGGTGGTAACCTGGCAACCCAACTGGAACGCAATGGTTATTTCCCGCCGATGATGGTACAAATGATCAAAAGTGGTGAAGCGTCCGGTGAACTGGACCGGATGCTGGAACGTGCTTCACAGATGCAGGATCGCGAAGTGACCACCCTGATTTCAACTTTACTGGCCTTGCTGGAACCTTTAATGCTGGTACTGATGGCCAGTATCGTTTTGGTGATTGTGATAGCAGTGATGCTGCCAATTGTGAATATGAATAATATGATTTAAACAGAAACCAGTTAGAATTTTGCTGTGATCAAGATTCAAGTGGAAATTCTGAATGATGCAAATAAATGAGAGAGATTGAATGAAAAGGAATCAATTAAATAAACAGACGGGCTTTACCTTAATCGAAGTCATGGTGGTGATTGTTATTCTCGGTGTGCTTGCTGCGCTGATCGTTCCGAACGTGATGGGACGCGGTGAAAAGGCCAAAGTAGATACCACCGTGATCAAGTTGCAGAGCATTGCAGGTTCACTGGATCAATACAAGCTGGACAATGGCAAGTATCCAAGTATGCAGGAAGGTGGTCTGGATGCACTGGTGAATCAGCCAGCGACTGCAAAAAACTGGGTGCCGGGCGGTTATGTCAAAGGCGGTTTTCCAAAAGACAGCTGGGATAATGAACTACAATATGTGATTCCGGGCACCGATGGTCGAAGCTTCGATCTGTATTCATTTGGTGCAGATGGTCAATCGGGTGGTGAAGGAACAGATGCCGATATTTATTATCAGCCTTAATTGAGAATCATTATAAATTCTCGATAGATGGCATATATCACTTCACTTAATAGGCTATTTCAATACGAAGTGAAGTGATAATAACTCTTAATTATTAAATATAATGTAAGTTAATGATATTTATAATAATGAAGTAATAAAAACGATATGCGAGTTATAATAAGAATTATTCCCATATTTATCTATTACAATTCTCGTAAAATATGAATAAATATACACTTTCTATTTATTTAAAAAAGCTCATAATGATCTGAATGGCACTTGACTCGCCAACGGAGAAGCACATGAAAGCATTAATCTTAGGGGATGAAATCAATCAATTTCATTGGTCGATGCTGAAATCTGTTCTTCTGGTTTTAAGCATGCTGCCGATCAGTCAGGGAATCGTCCATTTATGGCAAAGCACCGAAGGCAGCAGCCAGATTATGGTGGCCTTTTTTGCTATCAGCTTGATGAGCAGTTTATTGGCCCTGTGTTTCTGGTCAGCATTAAATGCGAGTGTAATCCGCATTCAAGCCGAACAAGGTTCAGCATTTGAGCAGACATTGGTTAACCTGTATCGTCATGTGCCGATGTTGTCTCTTGCCAGTATGGTGTGTTATCTGGCTATACAGTTTTAAGTTTTAAAGAGATAAAAAACCGAGGCTGTGACCTCGGTTTTTTATTGCCTTGAGTGTTCTTCGCTTTCGTAAAGGAAGCTTAGGAGGGGTTGATAAAATGCTATATTCAGGAATCCTCCTAAGTCCCCCTTTGTAAAAGAAGGACTTGAAGAAATTATCTTCTTGACTTAAAGCTAACATCCACTTTACGTGGACGGAAGCGCCAGCCCACTAGCAAGAGTAGAACCGAGAAGATCAGGACCGGCCAGTCGCTGAGTTTCATATATAGCGTTTCACCCTGCATGGCTGGAAGTTCGCCACGTAATACTGCTTCCTGATCCATCGGGGCTTTTTTCACAATATGACCATTGTGGTCAATAAAGGCGGTCACACCGGTATTGGTCGCCCGAATAAACCAGCGGCCATTTTCTTTAGCACGCATTTGCACCATCTGCAGATGCTGTAATGGTCCTGCCGTGCCGGTAAACCAGGCATCATTAGACACGGTCACCAGAAAATCACTTTGACTGGCATTGCGACGGGTCAAATTCGGATAAGCCACTTCATAGCAAATCGCAGAACCCAAAGGATGATTTTTTACATTCAATGGTTTTTGATGATCTGCGCCCCGGGTAAAACCACTCATGGATGGATCATTTTGCAGTGCCGGCAGAACCCAACTTAACCAGCCTGAAAGTGGAATATATTCACCAAAAGGAACCAGTCGTTGCTTCTTGTATAGCCCATCGGATTCATCTCCGCTGGCCATAATACTATTGTAATATTTTGGATAACCCGCAGCCTGTGATTCTGCTAAATCCCAATACGGAATGCCGGTCACCCAGGCCGTACCTGATTTTTCAGCCTGTACTTTCATGGCTTCCAGAAAGGCTTCAATATCAGTCTGGAACATGGGAATCGAAGATTCCGGCCAGACGATCAGATCGCGGCCCCATTCAGTTTTACTCAGATTGGCATAAATCAATAAGGTCTTTACCTGATATTCAGTCAGCCATTTCAAGTCTTGCGGAATATTGCCCTGAATCAGGGAAACCGTTAAAGGCTTTTGATTTTTTTGCTCAACAAACGTCAGCTGTGCTGCGCCCCAGGCACCGAGTAATAAAACTGCCGAAGGAATGGCCCAGAACAGGCGTCTATTTAGAATTTCAACCAGCGCACAGGCCAGAATGATCACCACGAAAGATACGCCAAACACCCCGAATAAGGGCGCATAAGCATCTAGGTAGCGTTCGGTAAAGGCATAGCCGGCGAATAGCCATGGGAATCCGGTAAAGACCCAGGTCTTGGACCATTCAAACAGCACCCACAGCGGGGCAAAGGTTAAAGGAGTTTCCGGGAAAAAGCGGCGATAGACAAACGTTTGAACGGCACTAAACAGACCCATCACCAGTGCCATAATCAGGATCATTACAACGCTGAGAAATGCACTGGTATCGCCATAGACATGAATCGAGGTATAGAGCCAGAATGCGCCGACAAACCACAAGCCGATCCCATAAGCCCAGCCAATGCCAAAAGCCTGTTTTGCTGTACGTCCGCGCAGGCAGGCATAGAGCAGTGCTGGAGACAGAATGGCCAGCCACCAGTAATGATAGGGGGCTAGTGCCAAACTAAAGATGGCACCTGCGAATAAGGCAATTAAAACAGGATAGATCAGCGGCAACGGTTTTTGCTGTTGATTAGAACTCAACAGCTTATCAAAATACGCTCTCATTGGCGCACGGCTCGAATTAGGTGAATCGAGCGTGAATCTGCCTCAAGAATGGTAAATTGCCAGTTTTCCAGTTCAATGGTTTGACCTTCAAGGTCACTCACCAGACCAATTTCCTGTAATAACAAGCCACCCATGGTTTCCACTTCATCATCAGGGAAAGTCGCATCCAGCATATTATTGAAATACTCAATCGGGGTCAGCGCTTGTACCACCCAGGTATTGGCCGTAGCCGGATCATTGTCCGGAACGATGTAGTATGCTTCTTCATCAGCATTGTCATGTTCATCTTCAATTTCACCGACAATTTCTTCCAGAATATCTTCCAGCGTCACCAGACCCGAAGTCGTACCGTATTCATCAATCACCACCGCAATATGCGTCTGGGTGTTTTTCAGCATGCGCAGCACCTGATCGGAGCGGGCACTTTCCGGAACAAACAAAGGCTGACGCATAAGCGCGCGAATATCGACTTTGGCCGTCGGTTCAGTCAGAAAAGGCAATAGATCCTTGGCCAATAGAATGCCGACTACATTGTCGGTCTGATCGGATGAAAATACCGGAAAACGTGAATGCGCAGACTCGACCAGCACATGCAGGATATCCAGCAGTTGGTCATCTTCCTGTAAGCTGATCATGGACGTGCGAGGCGTCATGACTTCACGAATTTTGGTTGCCGGGAGGTCAAGAACGCCCTCAAGCATGGCAACAGTATCGGGTTCTAAAAATCGACGTGAATCTTGTACTAATTTTAGCAGTTCGTCGCGAGTTTCGGGTGCAGTTCCCAGCCATTTGCGTAAGCCGCGCATACCCCACGACGGGCCTGATTCCTCGTGCATGATTTTTCCTGAAGACTCTTAATATCTAAAAAAACGTGGTTTTATCATACCGCAGAAAATTCGCTTGTCTATTGTAAATATGATGCGCAGTCTTGATCGCGCGAGTCAGCGCTGATTTTGGAGCTGGCCACGTATGTAAAGCAGCAATGTAATCGCAGCTTTATGCTAAAATATGGCGGTCTTTCCATCCTGAGTCTATCGATGTCCCCAACTGAAATTATTCCAAGTCTGCAATTGAATACCCGAGGTTTGCGTTGTCCTGAGCCAGTGATGATGTTGCATCAGGCGATCCGTAAATCCAAGGCAGGTGATGTGGTTGAGGTGTTTGCTACGGATAATTCGACGTCGTGGGATATTCCAAAATTCTGTATGCATCTGGGACATGAGTTGCTATTGCAAGAAGAACGTCTGGATGAAAATGGTAATAAAGAATTTCATTATTTAGTCAAAAAAGGCGGCTAAAAATACCAAGGGCTGATGAGCTCAAAGATTTGTCTTATTTAGAAAATAAAATTTCAAAAATCTGCTTAATTAAATAGATGAATGGACAGGAACTGAAATTCTAAATATTTATCCATAAATAAACCCGCTGATGGCGGGTTTATTTTTTATCTGATGATCAAATTACATATTTGGATACTAATTACATGTTAGGGTAATTTGGACCACCACCACCTTCCGGTGTTACCCAGGTGATGTTCTGGGAAGGATCCTTGATGTCACAGGTCTTGCAGTGCACACAGTTGGCTGCATTGATCTGGAAGCGTTTCGAACCGTCATTATTTTCCATGATCTCATAGACACCCGCTGGGCAGTAACGCTGTGCAGGCTCATCCCATTTCGGCAGATTTACTTCCACCGGAATGGACGGATCAGTCAGTTTCAAATGCGCCGGCTGGTTTTCTTCATGGACCGTATTCGATACAAACACCGAAGACAGACGGTCAAAGGTCAGCTTGCCATCCGGTTTTGGATAGTTCGGCTTAAAGCTTTCAGTTGCCTGGGTTTTTAGCGCAGCATGGTCCTGAACCAGATCATGCAAGGTGAACGGCACTTTAAACACGTTCTGGTCGATAAAGTTAAAGGCACCACCGATCCATTGACCGAATTTGTGCATTGCCGGGCCAAAGTTACGCGAGTTATAGAGCTCTTCTTTTAACCAGCTGTTGTTGAACTTGTCGGTATAAGCAGTCAGTTCTTTGACAAAGAAATCTTCGCCTTCCACTACACGCGCCACCGCCAGATCACCGCCTTTTTCGACACCAGCAGCAATCGCCTCAAATACCGCTTCACCGCAGAGCATGCCGGATTTCATCGCCGTATGAGAACCCTTGATCTTGGCAAAGTTCAGGAAGCCGGCATCATCCCCAATCAATGAGCCGCCCGGGAAAGTGAATTTCGGCAGCGAGTTAAATCCACCTTTGGTCACAGCACGTGCACCATAAGAAATACGCTTGCCACCTTCCAGATACTGCTTGATTAAAGGATGGGTTTTCCAGCGCTGCATTTCCATGAACGGATACATATGCGGGTTAGTGTAAGAAAGATCCACGATCATGCCCAGGGTCACCTGGTTGTTTTCAGCATGGTAGAGCCACCAGCCACCTGAAGAACCGGTTTCAGAAAGCGGCCAGCCGGCACCGTGCATCACCAGACCCGGTTTGTGCTTGGCAGGATCGATTTCCCAAAGTTCTTTAATCCCGATACCGTAATGTTGCGGATCCGCATCCTTGTCCAGGTTGAATTTCTGGATTAAACGCTTACCGAGATGACCACGGCAGCCTTCAGCAAAGATGGTGTATTTGGCATGCAGTTCATAACCCGGAGTAAAGTTATGCGTTGGTTCGCCATCTTTACCAATACCCATATCACCGGTCTGGATGCCTTTTACCGTGCCATCGGCATGATACAGAATTTCAGAGGCTGCAAAGCCCGGAAAGATCGACACTTCCAGTTCTTCAGCTTTCTGGCCTAACCAGCGCACCACATTGCCGAGCGAGATGACATAGTTGCCATCGTTATGCATGGTTTTAGGCACCATCCAGTGCGGTGCTTCCTGTGATTTTTCATCTGAAAGCAGGAAGAAGGTTTTATCTTCAGTCACCGGGACATTCAGCGGGGCACCCTGTTCTTTCCAGTCGGGGAACAGCTCATTCATGGCACGCGGTTCAAGCACAGCACCAGACAGAATATGTGCACCGACTTCGGAGCCTTTTTCTACGACACAAACGGACAAATCGTTTAAGTTGTTTTCAATTGCAAGTTGACGGATTTTGATCGCAGCAGAAAGACCCGCAGGGCCTGCGCCTACGATGACGACGTCAAACTCCATCGATTCACGTTCGATGTGTTCCATGTAGGACTCCTCATATTACTATTCGGTGGCAACCATAACCGGATGGTTGGGTGCTGCCATAAGTGTTCTTGGTTCCTAGACACAAAAATGCTGGTGTCTTTGATAATCTGGGCTAGTATAGTTTTAAAGCCGGTTTTAGCCAATTGGCTGAAACATATTATTTTTCCGTCATTAAGGTCTTCTTTTATGGATAAGCCAGTACCCAGCACAAATCCGACGAAAAAAGTAACTTATCCCGATGATAAAAATTTAATGGATATCGCACAATACTTAAAAGATGCACAGAGCAGTCACAAAAGGTCAATTCCCCCTTTGGAGCAATGGCAGCCAAAGCATTGTGGCACCATGGATCTGAAGGTTTTAGCCAACGGCGAATGGTGGCACGAAGGTCAATTGATCAAGCGTCAGCCGATGATTGACCTGTTTGCAACGGTGCTCTGGAAAGAAAACGATAAATTCTATCTAAAAACACCGGTAGAAATGATTGAAATTGAAGTTGAAGATGAACCTTTATTTGTCAATCAGGTCGATCAGGTTGAGATCAATGGAGTGACTTATCTACAACTGGGCACAACCACGCAAGACCTGATTATTGTCGATGCTGAACATCCAATCTTTATGCGTGAATACAAAGGTGAGTTGCGGCCTTATGTGCATGTGCGTTTCGGGATTAATGCCCTGATTCAGCGTGCTGCATTTTTACATTTGGTCGAGATGGGAGAGCTTGATGAAAATCCGGCAGGCGAAACCGTTTTAAGTTTGAAAAGTGGTGATTTAGACTTGCATTTGAGCACCTGAGGTTTAAGCTTGATCGGTAGAAATTTCAAACAAGCCACCTGCAACGTTATGAGCGCTATTCAACCAATTTCCCAGCTATTAGACCCGATGCCCAATGCCACGGCAGATGCGCCGATTGGCATTTTTGACTCAGGCGTAGGCGGCTTGTCAGTCGCCTTGGAAATTGCCCGCCATTTGCCTAATGAGCGCTTTGTCTATTATGCGGATACTGCGCATGTGCCTTATGGCCCGAGAGATGATCAGGAAATTCGTGCTCTGACGGCTCAGGCGATTGAATGGCTTTATCGTCAGGGTTGTAAAGTTGCGGTGGTGGCGTGTAATACCGCTTCCGCTTTTAGTCTAGATTATTTGCGTGACTATTATGGTGAAAACTTTCCGATTATCGGTTTAGTACCCGCGCTTAAACCGGCGGTCCTGAATACCCAGTCGAAAACGGTGGCGGTATTGGCCACGCCCGCGACCTTCCGCGGCCAACTGATTAAAGATGTCATTTCCCGTTTTGCCGAACCGGCTCAAGTCAAAGTCCTGCCTGTGACCAGTCTGGATCTGGTGCCTTTTGTTGAGGCTGGGGAGCAGATGAGTGCAGCCTGTTTGCAGACATTAAAAGAGATTTTACAACCAGTTGTAGATCAGGGCGCTGATTATTTAGTGTTAGGATGTACACATTACCCCTTCCTAAAATCGTCAATTCAGTATATTTTTGGTCAAAAGCTGACATTAATTGACTCAGGATTCGCGGTTGCAAGACAAACGGCCCGAATTTTAATTAAAAATGGGTTATTATTTGAGCATGAGTCTAAAGAAAGCGTGAAAATTGAATTGGTGGTGAGTGGGCAGAATGCTGAACAGCTCCGACCGATTTTGCAGCACCTGATTCCGGCCGATTTAAAATGGCAGGTCAGTAATATGAGTGCAGTTTAAAACTCATTTTTATAATTTAAGAAGAAAGATATTTTGATTGTGGGGTGGCCATATTGGGTAAAGAAGCATGTGATGATGCATTTTTTACCCAAATGTACAGGAGAAGAGGATAGCCCATGCTGGATAAACGGTACCAAGTGTTCATCTCAACCTCTGGGGCAGAAATGCAACCGGAGCGTATCATTCTGTCTCAAACACTGGTAGGAATGGGGTTTTTCTCGTGGGGACTGGAACAGCGTATACCGCTGAATACTGCATTTGCACGCCGCCAGATTGATGACTGTGATTATGTCGTGATTCTGCTGGGAAGCCAGTATGGAGAGCAGTCGGTATCGGGTGTTGGCTATATGCATCTCGAATATATTTATGCAGTGACCAAGCAAAAACCGATTATTGTGTTTATGCATGATGATCCGGCATCACGTGAAAGTGCATTGCATGATGCCAAACCGGAATTACAGGAAAAATTTAAGGAATTCCGTCAGTTATTACAGCAGGAAGTCGATCAGGTCTTTACTTACCGCAGCCTGCGTGATCTGGAAATGGCAGTACGTTTTAATATGCCGCAAATGTTGGAGCGCTATCCGGTGACTGGCTGGGTGCGTCCGCAAAATACTCAGGCGCTACATGACGAGATTGACCAGCTTAAAGCTAAAGTGGCTCAACTGGAACGTGATGGTGGAACTGCAGAAGTCGATCCATTCCTGAGCTTGCCCAAAGTGGCGATGCATGAAGTGTTTTCTTTTGAATACCGGATGCATGCTTATCAGGATGGTAATTTTAAAGAAATCAAAGTCCAGAAAAAACTCACTTGGGCACAATTATTGGCATTGCTGGGTTCAACCTTTGTCAATCCCACGCCTGAAGAGTTTTTCTCAAAGCGCATGAATGAATATCTGAATGAAACTGGTTTGCAGGATGCACGGGTGCAGATGCCGCGTGCGCATGCAGTTGCGCGTGCCCAGATGAATATTCGTGCCTTGCATAGTTTAAAAATTCAAATGCGCCAGAATGACTGGATTGTGCCATCCGGTCGTGATGACCGACAGCGCATGCTGTGGCAGATCACGCCAAAAGCGCAAAAGTTGCTGGACAGTAGCTTGCTGGATTTAGATCGCACTTTTCAATATAAGTCAGCGTATTAATCCATAGAGAGAATAAATAAAAAGCTGTTAAAGTACAGGGGTTGATATCCTGACGGACGAACTGAATGTATTCTCCTGCTAAAGCGAAAGTGACGATTATATTGGCAAACTTGGGCACACCAGATGAGCCTACGATTCCAGCGGTACGCCGTTTCCTCAAGCAGTTTTTATCTGATCAGCGTGTGATTGAAATTCCCAAACCGATCTGGCAAATCATTCTGCGCTTATTCATTTTGCCTTTCCGTCCAAAGCGGGTATCACAGGCCTATGCGCAAGTATGGGGACAGGATTCGCCGATGCGTGAAATTCTGTTTGAGCAGGTCGCAGCAGTCAAGACGCGTCTCACCCAGCTTTATCCGCAGTTTGAACTGAATGTGGTACCTGCAATGACCTACGGCAATCCGAATATTCAGGATGTCTTGGCACAGGTCTCAGCGCAGCCACAGGAACACGTGATTCTATTTCCCTTGTTTCCACAATATTCTGCCACTTCGACCGCACCTCTATACGATGCAGTGGCGAAATGGGTGGTGAAACAGCGCAATTTACCCGGTTTGACAGTGATCCGGGATTATTATCAACATCCTTTATTTATCCAGTCGCTGGCTCAAAGTGTACGTGACTATCAGGCAAGTCATGGTCAACCAGAGAAATTGTTGATGTCTTTCCACGGTATTCCACAGCCCTATGCTGATAAAGGAGATCCTTATGCCGACCGTTGCCGCATCACGGGCAAATTGGTGGCGGAAGCACTAGGTTTAAATGAAGATCAATATGCCATTAGCTTCCAGTCACGTTTTGGCAAGCAGGAATGGATCAAGCCCTATACCGATGTTTTGCTTGAAGATTGGGCGAAGCAGGGGGTGAAATCAATTCAAGTAATGAGTCCGGCATTTTCCGCGGACTGTCTGGAAACGCTTGAAGAGCTGGCAATCGAAAATGCCGAGACTTTTAAAGCACTCGGCGGTGAAAGCTATAGTTATATTCCGGCATTAAATAGCCGTGAAGATCATTTGCGATTGCTCAACAGTCTGCTACAGGCTAATCTGGATGCATTGACACAGATACTTGCCCATTAACTTGCCCGAGGTTTTTCACCCCATGTTACAAGTCAAAATTGTTCCAGTTACTGCATTTCAGCAAAACTGTTCCATCGTTTGGGATGCGGACACTAAAGAAGCCATTTTGATTGATGCAGGGGGCGAACCTGAAAAACTGAAAGCTGAAGTTGACGCGCTAGGTTTAACGGTTAAAGCCTTATGGCTGACCCATGGCCATCTGGATCATGCGGGTGCTGTGGGCGCGTTAAAAAAGGCTTGGGATATACCAGTAATCGGACCACATAAGGAAGATGCATTCTGGCTCGACATGATCCAGGAAGTCTCTGCACGTTATGGCTTCCCGATCCCGGAAAAAGTCGAAGTGACCCAGTGGCTGGAAGGCGGTGAAGTGCTCACCCTTGGCAATGAAGAATTTGAAGTGCGTTTTGCCCCGGGACATACGCCGGGTCACGTGATGTTCTATAACAAAAATTATGACTTGTTATGGACAGGGGATGTATTGTTTAAAGGCTCGATTGGCCGGACTGATTTCCCGCGTGGCAACCATCAACAGCTCTTAGATTCAATTCAGCGAGAATGTTTCAGCCTGCCAGATGAAACCCAATTCATTTCAGGACATGGACCGATCAGCACCATTGGTTTTGAAAAGCAGCATAATCCTTTTGTTGCAGGTAAAGCGGGTTAAAAGCGTAAATAAAAGACCAATATAGTTTGGTCTTTTATTTTTATTCTGAAAAGGGATTATTGCGAAGTTGTCGCGTTTGCATGTGTATGAGCCAAGCGGCAAAAGCAAAAAGCACACCCAATACAATAAATAAACTATCTTGTTGGAAAATGCCGACTCCCAACGAAAGAAGTGCGAGTAGACCAACCCCAATTAATATGACTCTTAAAATAATATAACCCATATTATTGCTCTAAAAATAATGTGAAAATTTAGAGTAGAACAATAATACTAAGGCTTTATGAAAGATGTTAATTCGTGTTGCTTTATCTAAGTAATTTTATAAAATTCATATGATTTATTTACTTAATTTCGACAAGATTCTGCTTTCAGACAGAATTTTCGACAGGGAAGACCTTTATTCTTCGCTGTTGTCGGCTTGTGGTGCATCCTGGGTAGGCAAACTATATTCCTCATTGGCCCAGGCACCCAGATCAATCATCTTGCAACGTTCTGAACAAAAAGGACGGTAATCATTATCTTCCCAAGTGGTCAGCTTGCCACAGCGTGGACAGTTTAAAGTGGTAGGCATGGGACGACTCCAAAGAAAAATAAAGGTTCGATTAGGCAAATATAGCCGCACTTGTTAGACTTATGCGGTTTTTATTAGTTTGATCTGATTATGCCGATTCGTCAATTTCAAGCACAGCGTATGCATGCGCCCCGTGATTTTCAAAGCATCAGTCCTGAACCGGTCTGCGTCGAAGTGGGAGCGGGTAAAGGTAAACATGCCTTGTTATTCAGCAAGAACAATCCCGACACTCAACTGATTGCAATTGAACGTACCCGTGAAAAATTTCTGGCGATGCAAAAACAGCATGCGGTTGAGGGTCAAACTAATTTACAAACCGTTCATGCCGATGCTTTACCGTGGATCGTGCATGCACTGTATCCGCAGCAGGTAGAACAATTCTTTATTTTATATCCAAATCCTGAACCGCATAATCCGGCACAGCGCTGGGTCAATATGCCATTTTTTGAGTTTCTGCTTTCACGCCTGAAAACCGGGGGAACGATTACTTTGGCCAGTAATATTCCTGCCTATATCGAAGAAGCAGAAATACAGGTGCGAGAGCTCTGGAAGCTGCCTTTTGTCAAAGAAGTGATTGCTGCAGATTCGGCGCGCACCCATTTTGAAATTAAATATCTGGAACGCGGCGAATTATGCCAGCAACTGATCATCAGCAAGCCTGAAACTTATGTGACACGTTTTGATGATTTCCAGCCTTTGCAAGGGCAGAATGCCACCGTCTCGGAATAATCAGATGAGCAAACGCATTGCTATTGTGGGCGCAGGCCCCGCAGGCTTAATGGCAGCAGAAGTGCTCAGTCAGTTTGATTATGAGCTGCGTGTCTATGAGCAAAAACCGTCTGCTGCGCGTAAATTCCTGATGGCGGGCAAAACTGGTCTGAATATTTCTCATGCCGAGCCTGTGCCACAGTTTGTACAACGTTATGATCAGGTGGAGTGGTTGTCACCTTGGATCAAACAGTGGGATGCGCTCTGGATTCAAGACTGGATGAAACAGCTCGGTATAGAACCTTATATCGGTTCGTCTGGCCGGGTATTCCCGACTGAAATGAAAGCCGCGCCCTTGTTGCGTGCCTGGCTCAAGCGTTTGGCCAATGATGGCGTTCAGTTTCATTACCGGCATAAAGTCAGCCAGTTGCAGCAGCAACAGCTTGAGCTGCGTGATCTGAAAAATAATGAACATCGTACTGAATATTTTGATGCCATTATTCTGGCTTGTGGTGCAGTGTCTTGGTCAGCGTTGGGTAGTGATGGTGCATGGCAAGCCTGGTTAAAGCCGGATGAAATTGAGCCTTTCCAGGCCAGTAATGCCGGAGTGGAATATCCCTGGTCTCGATTTATGCAGCCAGTCTTTGGTCAGCCGCTGAAACGTGTTGCAGCATGGTTAGGGCAAGGTGAAAAGACCGTTGGCGATATCGTAATTAGCCATTACGGTCTGGAAAGTGGCCTGATCTATAAGCAGGGTCGGGGTTTACGCGAGCAACTAAAACAGGGGCAGCCGATGCAGCTGCATCTGGACCTCTTCCCAAATCAAAGCATGGAACAGCTTGCGCAAAAATTACAGCCAAGTAAGAAGCAGTCTTTAACTAATGTCTGGCGTAAAGCTGGATTGGACGGTGCCAAGGCGGCCTTAGTACGGGAATTGGTAGCCAAAGCGGTATGGCAAGATGCTGCTGAATTAGCCAAAAAAATTAAACATTTGACCCTTCCACTCACAGGTTTCCGCCCGATTGAAGAGGCGATTAGCTGTGCAGGTGGTGTCAAGCGTGAAGTGTTGTCAGAACAGCTACAATTGAAATCTAACCCACATGTATTTCTTTGCGGAGAAATGCTGGACTGGGATGCACCGACCGGCGGTTATCTACTAACAGCCTGTTTTGCCACAGGGCGTGCAGCGGGTGAAGGTGTGCATCAGTTTCTGACAGCAGATTAAGTCATTTTATAGCTAGGATGATCTAGTATTTATACTGAATGCAGACTCAACAGATCCGGCCTTGTTCATTCACGCTGTTTTAAAGCTGCCAGTTCAGCTTAGATTATTTTTGTATTTTATCTAAGCTGTGTGCCAATCTAGCATCCTAGACTATTCCTTTCACTTGCCGGGAAGCGGGTTCTTTCTTGGCGAGATCCGGATATTGCGAACGCCAGCGTTCCAGTTGTTCTTGGGCGTGTAGATATTTCCCTAGACCTTTGACATTCTCACTGGCTTCATTCACGGGTGTAGCTTGAGTCTTGGGAGTATTGAGTAATTTGTCCTGATGTTCCCAGTATTGATACATTAAGCCCTGAATATAACGGCCCTGTTCGGTTTTCAGTTCTAAAGCCTTCAACATATTCAATGCTGACTGGACATGATCACGCTGACGTTGCTGGACAAATTCTTCTGTCATATTTTCATCATCGCGCATGCTGTTTAATTCTTTTTCCAGGTCGCTGCTCATTTCCTGAAAGCGCTGTTCATAATCCGTCAATGCAGCAATATCATGTGGATCATCGGCAGTTTTAGGGAAGTCTTTCAGTGGCTCGGTTTTCAGTTCCTGCATGACTTGATCTGAAGCCGTATTATCTGTTGTCGCTTCAGTCGGAGTTTCGGTCGTTTTCTGGTCACATGCCATCAGCAGCATGGCCGCAGCGAACAACAGCGTTCGTGTCATTCCTGGTATTTTATGCATGATCGCCTCCTGTTTTTAATTACTTTTCTTGAACACATAGATATGGGTGACATAAGGAAAATCGATCATTTCCTCTGCGCTTTTGGCTGTATATTGCTGGATGATCTGTTCAAATTGTTGTTTTAACTCTGCCTGTTGCTGTTCAGGCATAGCTGCAATAAAACTGGTCGAGAGCAGCCGCCTAGATACCACTTGCTCGACACTGCCATGCTGTTGCTGGGTCATTGTGGTTTCTCCATAGGGCTGAAATAGCGTTTGCTCTGCAAAGACCTTACGCCAGGCGCTACTATGATAGCGTGGCGTATCGCCTTCCAAGGGAGCAATACAATCGGCCAAGGCCTGAACCCAGTCGACCCGAGTATCGCGCTGATTCCAGATTAATACCAGATAACCAAGCGGTTTGAGTACCCGATCTAATTCTTGTAAGGTAGCAGAATCGGCAAACCAGTGAAATGACTGTGCACAAAATACCGCATTCAGGCTATGATCGGGCAGGGGAAGTTGATGGCTAATGCCTTCAAGAGCATGAATGTCCGGATGCGCCTGTTTTAATTGAGCCAGCATTTCCGGGACAGGATCAATCGCGATAATGTACTTACTGAGCGGGCGTAAATAGGGGATAAACTTGCCGGTGCCGCTGCCCAAATCCAAAAGATGCGCATCTGCAGGCAAAGCCAGCGTTTCACTCAGCCATTTGCTGATTTCTGCCGGATAATCGGGACGCACTTGCTGATAGAGCTCAGCAGACGCACTAAAACCCTGTTTTGCTGCAGGATGTAATGATTGTGTCATATTTTGCGCTTTTTAATCTTTTTGATCGATATAAAATAGCATATTCACTTTTTTGACAGCGTTCATTGACTGAATTGTTGTGGAAGGGTTCGATTTACCAGCACGGGAAAGTTATGGACAAGCAGATTGTTTTTGAAGATGAACATATACGCGCGATTTTTATGCCGGGATCTTCTTCAGAACTGATTTTTTCATTTGGCGATTTGATTACCCGTGCCAAGGGCCTCAACATCAATGCAGAAAAGTCACTGGCGAAATTCGAGTTTAATGTACTTGGCATTATGCCCAAGCATAAATCCTGGTTTCCGCAAGGTTCCATGTGGAACATGTTGCAAGCCATCGCTGAACTGATTGCGCCTTTTCAGCAGCGTATTGCTTATGGCGGCTCGATGGGCGGCTATGCCGCGATTAAATATTCCCGTGCCTTGGGCGTACAACGGGTGGTGGCGATGGTGCCGCAATACTCGATTGATCCGGAAGATGTACACGATGCCCGCTATAACATGTTCTATCAGCCAGAGCTGAATACAAATATGCGGGTTGCAGCCGAAGATATCGATAATGCCTGCGAATATATTATTGTCTATGATCCTTACTGTGCCGAAGATCGTGCCCATTATCTGAAATTAGAGGCACTAATCCCACATCATCATGTGCTGCATTTGCCTTTTACCGGCCATGATGCGATCGCAGTTTTGGCCAGTTCCGAATTGCTCTATGACTTTTTGGTACATGACTATGAGCCGAGTTATTTCTACCAGAAAATGCGTCGGGTCAAGAAAAACAGCAAGTTCTATTATCGTAAGGTGATTGAAAATGTCTTGCCACGACACCGCATAGCTTTGGGGCACATTCTGAAAAATAACGATCTGCAACTGGATAACCAGTTTTTTGATGCCAGCCAGAAACAGGTAATTTTGCGGGAACTGTTACGCAATAAACAGGTTGATCAGCATGACCTGCTCAAACTGGGCATTCATGTGAATTTGCCGCAGGAAAATCGTCAGTTGCTGTTGGACCAGTATGGGCATGGTCTGGTATTTAATGTCATCAGCCATAAAATCGAAAGTTATGCAGAAGGCGCAATTGCCCTGAACCATAAATTCCTGATTCCGATTTATGCCAAAGGTAATGGTTTATTGAGCATTAACCTGAATGATGAACGTTATCTGGTGGTGATGAACGACCGGCATATCATGAAACTGATCAAGGAACAGGATGAGCTCAGTCTGGGTATGCACCCGATTTTAATGAAGCGTTATAGCGATTTTTATATGTTTAGCTATAAGCAGCTGAATCTGAGTACCAATGAGTATGGTGCTGCTGCTTTTATCAACGATAGTGACAAAAATACGCAGTTTGTGACGCACAGCGAGATAAATTAACTAAAATTTTTATAAAAAACAATTACTTGACTTGTGATGAGCTTGGCATAACATAGAGATAAGCGGTATAAATAATAAACCAATTATATCGTTCCCGATGGTTGAAACGAAGAAGGGGATCTCTATGATGCAAGCGACTCGGATGATGCAAGTATGTTTTATCTTCGGTTTGGTTCTACCCAATCTGGCGCATGCAGAAACTGTGCATCCTGCAGTGATCATGGTCAGTGCGTCCATCATCTTTATGATTATTCTGTCTGTGTATGTGGTGTATCGTATCCGCAAGTCACTACGTAATCATATGGATAAACCGCTGGATTAATTGCATCAGGCTGGAAACAGGTTGAAAAGCCTCAATGACTTGTTTTAAATGACAGACATAAATTGTCAAACAGGATTGAGGGAATAGCCATGAAAGCCGTTTATTTAGACTATGCTTCTTTAGACCAGCAGGATTTGGACTTTCAGGCACTGCATGCAGTATTTGATTCACTGGTTTTGTATCCGGCGACCTCGGCTGCCGAGATTGCATCCCGTGTAGCTGATGTCGATGTCATCATAACCAATAAAGTCGTGATTGATGCAGCTACAATTCAGCAATGCCCTCAACTCAAACTCATTTTAATCTCTGCAACCGGCACCAATAATGTTGACCTTGAGGTGGCCAAAGCACGCGGGATTGTGGTGTGTAACTGTCAGGCCTATGGCACTTCGGCAGTCGCGCAGCATACCATCATGTTGATGCTCAATCTGGCAACTTCATTCCTGTCTTACCAACGTGCGTTACAGCAAGGCGAATGGCAAAAGGCCAGCCAGTTCTGTTTGCTGGATGCGCCAATTGTCGAGCTAGCCGGAAAAACATTGGGTATTGTCGGTTATGGCGAACTGGGCCATGCGGTGGCGAAACTGACCGAAGCCTTTGGCATGAAAGTTCTCATTGCCGCGCTGCCAAACCGTGCAGCGGATGCATCTCGTGTGCCATTTGCCGAGCTACTTCCTCAAGTCGATTTTCTCAGTCTGCATTGTCCACTCACTGAAGATACCCGCCATTTAATCAGTCATGCTGAGCTGGAGGCAATGAAAAGCAGCGCATTTTTAATTAACTGTGCGCGTGGCGGAATTGTCGATGAAGCGGCATTGGCTGAGGCTCTGCGTGCAGGCAAGATTGCCGGTGCAGCGACAGATGTTCTAACGGTAGAACCACCGAAACAGGGCAATGTGCTGCTCGACTCTACGATTCCCAACCTGATTGTGACACCGCATAATGCCTGGGGCAGTGTCGATGCAAGACAACGGATTGTGGATCAAATGGTCGAAAATGTAGCAGCATTTAAACAGGGTCAGCCGATTCGACAGGTCAATTCATAGATCGCGTCGATACAAGGTAATAGTTTTATTTTCTAAAAATTAAAAAAGCCCATCACGGGCTTTTCTTATCAATCAGTTACCGCATAACTGGTAGCTGATCCTGACTGGGGTTGAGTCTGTGGTGTATTTGGGTTTTGCGTCGCACTCGACTGGCTTAAAGGCTGCTGCACGATAGGTGCCTGTTGTGAATTTCCACGCCAGACTTCTTTGGTCTGCTGGATTTTCTGACCGGTTTGTTGGGCTGCCTGAGTTGCACCCTGATCTACTTTTTGCAGTGTATCAGAGGTTGCAGATTTGGTATTGCTCCAGGCCCGGTCTACCCCCGGCTTGATTTTGGCAATGCCTTTTTCCGTTGCTTCACCGACTTTCTCAGCAGTATTAATCACGCCTTCCTGTGCTTTATAAGCAAAGACATGCAGCAGGTTCGGATTTTCACCATAAGGCTTAACCGGTTTAGCAGACTGAGTCGTGGTTTGTGCAAATGCTGGAACAGAAAGCATTATTAAAGCAGTCATTAAAATAATTGGGGTTTTGATATTCATTATGGATCGACCTCGAATTCGTTTAAGTGCGGTCTGAGTTTGTTTTTCAGTGTAACGGATAATGGGTCAAAAACAATGAATATCCTGTGAAGAGTGCAGGCCTTTCAGGTTGATCTGTGCCGGAATATTGTAATTTTTAAAGAAAGGGCAGTAGAAATCAGATGAAGGGGCGAATTGAGTTTTAGCAAAATAAAAGCCCTGTTTTTATACTTAAACAGGGCGATTTTTTTAGTCACATTGTGTCAGCGCATCTTTGGCGAAATGTTCGCGTAAGCTGACAAAGTTCTTTTGTACACTTGCATCGTGCAGGTCAAATTTTTGTGCAGTACTGGTTCCATCGCGCTGGAAAGTCGCTGAGCCGGCATCGATTAGAGTCATGCCTTTAAATGACCATTGTTCAATAACACGGTTATTGCCAATATCGCCGGTGAATTCAATCACGCATTTGTCGAGGAATTTAGTCAGTTTTGCCTTGTTGTTGGTGGTAGCTGGAACCACTTCGAGGTTTTGTACTTCTTGCAAGACGCCAACCTGAAGCTGTGGGATTTTGGGTGCAGATGTACAAGCTGTAACTGCGATACTCGCAAGACCAGTCAGAATGAGGGTTTTAAATTTCATATGATTCTTTCTTGTTGAGTGTTGTTAGATTGAGTATAGGAAATATAAAGTGAAATGCCTATAACAAATAGTCTAAATATTGTTTTGGTTGAAGATGTTGAATATCTTGATTTACGACATCAATTTTCTTCATATTAGGGGCAGATAGAAAGCTTATAGACCCCACTATAATAAGCACAAAAATTAATACTATTGCATGGCGTAAGCGGAAAATTTTTAGATCACGAATGTAGATTAACTTTAAATGTTCATAAGCTAATTCTTTTGAAATATCTAGAGAGGTGTCTTCAATTTCATTTTTGTAGTCTTGGACAGATTTTGTGGCAAAGTTCTTTGTTCGCCAAAAAATATTTAATAATTTGAAGTTAAATAAACCACCGCCAAAATATAGCCCTTTTTGATTTGTATTATCTGAAATATGCTTACTAGGATTATCTATTGCGGAGAGTGCTAAAAGTAAAATAAGAACGGTTGCTAGCCACATTACAAAAATTATGGCTGCTAAAGCATGCTGCCACCAAAACTCGTTAATTGTTAAATATTTGAAAATTTCTCTTATTTGAGGAAAAGGAACAATTAAACCTGCTAATAAAGCCCCAATTTTAAAATCTATAGCACGAATATTTTGTTGGGTGTCTTGGATAGCTGAATGAAGAAAATCAAGTTTATCCATTGGCTTGAACCCATGTATTCATCAATATATTTATAACATCACACTCATAGAAATCCGTATAAGGTACTTTGTCACATAGCTTTTTATTGTCATCATTTAAATTTTGGTGAAATACATCAGAAAGAATGATTGGTTTGCGCCATCCTTTGTTTGCATTATTGCAATAGTGAGCTGTTTTTCCAATTAGTTCGCCGATCCAAGTAACTTCATTGATACCACTACCTTTATAGCCAGCTTTTATAACTAAAGCTTGTCCATAATGAAGCCCCATACCAACTTTAAGCTGAGTATAATTTTTTTTCTTAAGTTTTATATTTAAAGTATGAATTAGTGAATTAGCTTTAGCAGCGGTAGTAAATACCTCATTAATTTGGACAGTTGTTTCTGTATTGAATACCCCCCAAACACAATCACCTTCAATATAAATTTGCTGGATATTTTGATTACCGTTAAGGAGCGCAACCAATTCAGAAATATAGGCTCTATATATTTTTGCTAAAACTTTCTTTTGATGTTGAGTAGCTAGGTCTTTTGAACCACGTAGATCAATAAATAAAGCAGAGCAATTTATATGATAGCCGTTGGTGTATGTTAGATCATCTATACCAGGTACTTTATTACTCTCTTGATAATTATTATCTGAAGAGTCTAATATTTCATCAATTCTTTCACGGCTTTTTTCAAAATCATATGATTTGTAATTTGCTTGCATTTTTTATTCATTCATTAAAAACCCCACTAACTTATAGCGGGGTTTTGTTTAACTTTCAAGCAATTAAGGCTTAGTGCTGTAACACCGAAATATCTGCCACTTTCGTAAACAACTCACGAAGCTGTGCAAGCATACGTAAACGGTTTGCTTTCAGGTCGGCATCATCCGCCATCACCATGACACCGTCAAAGAATGCATCAACAGGCGCACGAAGTGCAGCAAGTGCAGACAATGCAGCAGTGTAGTCTTTGGCAGCAAATAACGGCTCAACTTGAGGCGCAATTTTAGCAAGTTCAGCGAACAATGCTTTTTCAGCATCTTCAACCAAGTTTGCTTCAACTACAGCACCTTCAGGAGCAGTTTCTTTCGCTAAGATATTCGCAACACGCTTGTTGGCAGCAGCCAACGCAGCAGCTTCAGGCAATGCACGGAAGTGATTTACCGCATTTACACGCTTGTCAAAATCAAGCGGAGATTTTGGTGAAAGCGCTTGAACGGCTTGAATCACATCAACTGCAACACCTTGGTCTTCGTATTTCGCACGGTAACGACCTTCAAGGAATGCAACCGCATCCGCTAAAGTCTTGTCGTGATCTTTCAATACATCGCCATAAGCAGCAAGTGCAAGTTTGATCAGGTCTTCAATCGACACATCAAGCTCGTTTTCAGTCACAAGACGTAAAATACCAATTGCAGAACGACGCAGTGCAAACGGGTCTTTAGAACCTGTAGGTGCTTGACCAATACCGAAAATACCTGTGAGCGTGTCTAAACGATCCGCAAGGGCAATCGTAGTACCTGTCTTCGTCTTAGGTAAAACGTCACCCGCGAATTTAGGTAGATATTGCTCACCTAAAGACTCAGCCACTTCAGCATTTTCACCTTCAAGACGCGCATAGTAAGTACCCGCGATCCCTTGAAGTTCTGGGAATTCACCCACAAGTTCAGAGGTTAAGTCACATTTTGCAAGAAGCGCCGCTTTTTCAGCATCTTCCGCTTTTGCACCTGTAATAGGCGCAAGTGCTACAGCCAATTTCGCAATACGTTCAGACTTGTTCCAAAGCGTACCCAATTCAGCTTGGAATACCATGTTTGCAAGTTTCTCTTTACGAGACGCAAGCGGTTGCTTTTGATCTTGCAAGAAGAAGAATTCAGCATCAGACAAACGTGGACGAACCACTTTCTCGTTACCTTCAATAATTTGTGTCGGGTCTTTCGACTCAATATTTGACACAGTAATGAAGTATGGTTGAAGTTTATTGTCAGCGTTCACTAAGCAGAAGTACTTTTGGTTGTCCTGCATGGTGGTGATCAAGGCTTCTTGAGGAACAGCAAGGAAGCGTTCTTCGAAGCTAGCACGAAGCGCAACAGGCCATTCAACTAAGGCTGTTACTTCGTCACGAAGGTCAGCAGGGACAATCGCAATGGCATTGACTTCATCAGCAAGTGCTTTCACTTGACCATCAATGATTGCTTGACGCTCTTCAAATGAAGCCACAACATGCGCTGCTTTTAACTTCGCTAAGTATTCGTCAGCGTGCGTTAAAGTAATCGCTTCAGGTGCGTGGAAACGGTGACCATACGTCATGTTACCTGCTTTGTGATCCTGAATGGTTGCATCAATCACATCGTTATCTTTTAACAACACCACCCATTTCACAGGACGTACGAATTCAGTACGGCTTGCTGCAGAACGCATACGTTTTGCAATTGGAAGGTTGTCTAAAGCTGCTTGTAAAATTTGTGGCAGTAAAACGTCCAGGCTTTGACCCTTTACGTCTTTCAAATAACAAACTTTTTCAACTTTACCCGCTTGGAAAGTTGATACTTGATCAACTGTGATGCCTTGACCACGCATAAAGCCTTCAAGTGCTTTGGTTGGGTTGCCTTCAGCATCAAAGGCTGCCTGTTTGGCAGGGCCGTCAAAACGTTTTTGTGTGTCTGCTTGTGCAGCATCAACATTGACAATTTTAAGTGCAAGACGACGAGGTGCTGCATAGGCTTCGATTGAATCAAACGCTAAGCCAGCATCTTTTAAGCCTTTAACGGTTTCTGCATGTAGTGCATCACGTAATTTTTTCAGGCTTTTTGGTGGAAGTTCTTCACAACCCAATTCGAACAAAACGGTATGTTTAGACATTATTTGCTCTCCTTGTTTGCTTCTTTCGCTTCTGCTTCAACTTGCGCTTTTAATTGTGCCAACACTTCATCACGTAATGCAGGTTCAGCCATTGGGAAACCAAGTTCCGCACGTGCTGCTACATAGCTGGTCGCAATAGAACGTGCCAAGGTACGTACACGTAAAATGTAACGCTGACGTTCAGTCACAGAAATTGCGCCACGCGCATCCAATAAGTTGAAACTGTGTGATGCTTTCACGACTTGCTCATATGCAGGAAGTGGAAGTTTCGCTTCAATTAAACGTGTTGCTTCAGCTTCATAGAAATCGAACAATTCAAACATTTTTTCAACGTTGGCATATTCGAAGTTATAGGTCGATTGTTCCACTTCATTTTGATGGAATACATCGCCATACGTCACGGTACCGAACTGACCTTTGGTCCAAACCAGATCGTAAACTGAGTCTACGCCTTGCAAGTACATGGCAAGACGTTCAAGACCATACGTGATTTCACCAGTCACTGGGTAGCATTCAACACCACCGACTTGCTGGAAGTAAGTGAACTGCGTTACTTCCATACCATTCAGCCAAACTTCCCAACCTAAGCCCCAAGCACCCAGTGTTGGAGATTCCCAGTTGTCTTCTACGAAACGAATGTCGTGAACTAAAGGATCAATACCGATCGCTTTTAATGAATCAAGATAAAGCTGCTGGATGTTGTCCGGGTTTGGCTTAAGCACCACCTGGAACTGGTAGTAATGCTGTAAACGGTTCGGGTTTTCACCATAACGGCCATCTTTCGGACGGCGTGATGGTTGAACATAAGCGGCATTCCAGGTTTCAGGACCCAGCGCACGAAGGAAAGTCGCAGTGTGGAATGTTCCTGCACCCATTTCCATATCATAAGGTTGCAAAATGACGCAGCCTTGCTCCGCCCAGTAAGTTTGTAAGGCAAGAATTAAGCCTTGGAAGGTATCAATATGCGATATGGCGCGACTCATGGTCATCCACTTAAAATTAGAGAAAAATTGTGCTCAATTATAAGGACTTTGCAGGGGAGTGGCAAAGGGTTAATGTAGGGATACTTTTCTGAAAAAAATAAAAAAGGCTTAAAGGATACGCGTCATTTAGAGGCTTACTGCGATTTTGGCTTTGCTGGTTGATACAGGCTGATCTGAAAAT
This sequence comes from Acinetobacter sp. AR2-3, assembly GCF_001878775.1. Lineage (NCBI taxonomy): Bacteria > Pseudomonadati > Pseudomonadota > Gammaproteobacteria > Moraxellales > Moraxellaceae > Acinetobacter > Acinetobacter sp. AR2-3. Next base: position 34,884 of record NZ_MJIQ01000028.1, on the reverse strand, counting down.
CAGGAATAAATCAGATATATGGCATCCTGTTCACTGGAGAGTCATAAAGTTCAACGGATCTTATACGATTGTCGTTCTTAAATTAGTTTAATATTCACGCAATATAATAATGCTTAAAAATAAGGAACTTCATGACCACTTACCAAATTCAATGCCATTTAAAATACAAGGTCGTACAACCGACAGAATTTATTTTTATGCTTCAGGCGGCACATCATTCTGATCAGAAGATTCTTGAAGAAAAACTCAGCTTTAATCTGCCCGTAACATGGCATGAATTTCAGGATGCGCAGCATCAAAATCGTCATGTTCGGCTACAGGTCGAACCCTGTGAGGCTTTTGAGCTGAATTATACGGCGACAGTGGTTCGTCAACCGGGCCTCTCTCTTGAGCTGCAGCAAGGTCTGAAAGAAGTGACTATTCCTGAGCTGCCCGATGAAGTATTGCCTTATTTGCTGGCCAGCCGTTATTGCAATTCGGATTTATTGCTAGAAATGGCGAAACGCTCATTTGGCTGGATGACACCAGGCTATACGCGTGTCAAGGCGATTGAACAGTGGATTTATAACAATATTTTTTATGTGTCTGGCAGTTCCGACCAGTTTACCACTGCCACAGATGTACTAGTGCATCGTGCAGGCGTATGCCGTGACTTTGCCCATTTAGGCATTGCGCTGTGCCGTGCCTTAGGAATTCCAGCACGCATGGTGGTCGGTTATGTGGAAATTGAAAAGTTTTTACCCGATTTTCATGCTATTTTTGAAGCGTATTTAGACGGTGGCTGGGTGCAGTTTGATCCGACCCGTTTGGCTCCGGTCGAAAATCTTATTCGGATCGGCACTGGAGTCGATGCCGGAGATGTGGCATTTTCAACTTATTATGGTCAGGTCGAACTGTTAAAAATCCAGCCTTTGATTCAACCTGAAATGAGCCATTAGGTTGTTTTAAAAAGCATGTATTCGCGAATGGTGAAAAGATGTAAAACACAGATGCCTTTCATCGGGCTTGGTTCTATAATGCCCAAAATCTATAAACAATAAGATCAGGCGTACTGTGTTTCACTCCCATCTCGACTGGCTCAATACCTTAAAACCGAATTTCAAAGTCCTTCCACTTAAAGACCGTCTGCTCTGCGGAGTTGGAGCACTACTGGGTTTGGTCGTCTCGTCCTTGTTGAGTTTATGGATTCTGGGGGATTTTGAAGCCTGGTATATTGCCCCGATGGGCGCATCCTCGGTATTGCTGTTTGCAGTGCCTGCCAGTCCTCTGGCACAGCCCTGGAATATTCTGGTCGGAAATACCATTGCTGCGGTGATTGGCGTGAGTTGCGCTATATTCATAGTTAATCCGACCGAAGCCTTTAGTGTCGCCGTGGCCTTGGCGATCGTTCTGATGATGACCACAGATTCCCTGCATCCACCGAGTGGCGCCGTGGCCATTACCGCAGTGCTGGGCGGCCAGCCGGTGCATGAACTCGGTTATGCCTTTGTATTTTATCCGGTGCTGCTCAATTCAATTCTGCTCATGGTGATTGCGATTGTCTTTAACCGGATGATTGGCAAGGATTATCCGCAGCAAGCTCAACTAAATACTCGTTCCAAGGATCCGACGCCGACCCAGAAAGTCACGATTCAACCACAGGATATTCAGGAAGTGCTGGATCAGCGCACCGAGTTGCTGGATATCAGTGAATATGACCTGCAAAAAATCATTCTGGAGGCACAAAACCGCGCCAATGCGCGTGCGGTACATGAATTTAGCTGCCAAGATATTATGACGAAGGATGTAGCAACCCTGCATGAAAATGATGATATCCAGCACGCATTGGACAAGTTCAAGCAGATGAACCTGATGAGCCTGCCCGTCGTTAATGCCGATGAACAACTGGTCGGTACACTGGCAATGTATCAGGTGGTGGAATGGTTCAAGCGCGCTGCCGATGTCCGTAGCAGTTGGGAGCATCAGGTCAAACATATCATGACCCGTAAGGTAATTACGGTACAGCCTTTACAGCCGATTCAGGATCTGGTGCCATATTTTGTCGAACGTTCGTTCAACTATATTCCGGTGGTGAGTGATCAGAAATTGGTGGGAATTATCAGTCGGGCAGACATGATTGCCGCACTGAATCAGGAACTGAATCATTTTAAAATGAAAGCTTAAAACCGGATTAAAAGGGAATATAAGCGACCATGCCTGATCAGGTCTGGTCGGCTTGCCAGCTGAGAAAACTGTAAAACAGTTCCATCGTCAGGGAAAAATACAGCAGAAACAAAAAATGAGTACTCAAAGCTTCGCTTGGAGGATGCGAGATGTAGGCCATGATCAGGATCCCCAAGACGTAGCTTATTAAAATAGTGAGGATATTAAACAGTTGATAATGGCGTAGCAGCAGGTGAGTCACCAATAGGAAAGGGAAGATCATCATCCAGTAAGTCAGGCAGACAAAAAAGCTAATAAAAAGCGCTGAAAACAGGCTCTTGAAAATGGAGAAAATCCCAGAGCTGGCTTCATGAAATAGCGCATAAGGGAATAAAATTACAGCGATGATCAGAGGTGCAAGCGCGAGGTTAAATGTCATTTTCCAAGGGGAATTCTGGATCGGTTGAGAGATTAAGTGAAATATCCTGTCCACTATCTATCTGCTACTTTTTGATGTTTTTAATATAAAGACTTTATCTTTATCATTGTTAAAAGCATATTATTTTTCGATGAGAGAAAGATTCAACATATAGGCGATTGATACGACAAAGCACACCGGAGTGTGCTTTGTAGAGGGTGTGATGTTTAAGAGCTGTAATGATTAAATAAAGAACCAGTAAATAAACAGTGAAATAATAAAGATACACATGATATTCAGCACAAAACCAACTTTCATCATTTCGCTTTGCTGGATATGACCGGTTCCAAAAACAATCGCATTTGGTGGGGTGGCTACCGGCAGCATAAAGGCACATGAAGCACCAATACCAATGACAATCACCAGAATTTCTTTGGGCATGCCCATCTGATCCGCAATCGCGGCAAATACTGGTACCAGCAAGGCAGCTGAAGCGGTATTACTGGTAAATTCAGTCAGGAAGATAATAAAAGTAGCGACTACGAAAATAATCATCAGCGGGGAGGCATCACCAAAGGCATTGGCCAGAGTTTGACCCAGTACCAGCGAACTGCCTGAATCCTTCAGAATGGCACTCAAGGTCAGACCACCACCAAATAGGTACAAGACCCCCCAGTCGGTATTTTCTGCAATCTGTTTCCAGCTTGCGGTACCCAGAATCACCACCATACAGGCAGCCAAAATTGCAATCCAGGTATCCGGCTGGGAAATACCAAAAATTTCGGTGAATTTTTTACTGAAAATCCAGGCAATTGCAGTACAGAGAAAGAGGATCATGGTGGCTATACGGGTGCCGGTCCAGGGAATGTCTTCGGTCACAAATTGTACTTTATGATTTAGTTTTGGACGTAGTACCAGATATAAACTGACCAGCATGGCGGGAAGAATAATGAACATCATCGGCAAGCCGATTTTCATCCAGTCGGCAAAATCATAGCCAAGTGCCTTGGCGGCAATGGCATTCGGAGGTGAACCGACCATGGTGCCCAGTCCGCCAATACTGGCTGAATAGGCAATGCCGAGCAGGATAAAGACAAAAGTTTTACGATCCTTGCTGACATCCAGATGTGAAAGCAAGCCTAAGGCCAAAGGCAGCATCATGGCAGCAGTCGCCGTATTGGAAATCCACATGGACAGCAGCGCCGTCACCACAAAAATCGCCAGTACAGAAATGCCCAGATGCCCTCTGGACATGGAGATGATCCACATGGCAATTTTCCGGTCCAGTTTCTGGATATGCAACGCCGTTGCCAGCGCAAAACCACCAAAAAACAGGAAAATGACAGGATCGGCAAAAGTGGCCAAAGCGGCTTGTGTGGTAATCGGAACCAGTTCCTCACCAGAGGCCATTGGCATGGCCAGCAATACCGCCATCACGGGGATGAGTAAAGCTGTAATCGTGATATGAATGGCTTCAGTCAGCCATAAGATACCGATAAAGGCTAAAAGGGCCAGTCCTTTATTGGCATTCTGGTCATAGGGCAGGTAAAGATATAAGCCATAGGCTACGATGGCTGCGACAAGAATAAGGATCCAGCCTTTCAGCAGTCCTTTGGGCATAGCATTGGTCGGGGTAGCTAGGTTGGTCTGAGTCATATGCTCTCCTTGCAAGGTGTTTATTTACGTCATTTTTATATGCCAGCTTTGAATTTGTAATTTTGATTTGTTTAAAAAATATCCTATTTAAAGATACTATAACCAGATTGTTGCAATAATCCAGCACTTTGCCAGAGAGCATACAAGCCCAAACCCAGAAGTAAAGCCAGGACAATCCATTTGAAGTGCTGCTGAGATAAACGATGGCGTATTTTGCCTCCAATCCAGACACCAGCAAGGGCGAATAAGCTTATCCCGATCAGAATATGCTGTTGATGGGTTTCCAGTGTGATCAGAATTGGAAACAGTAAAACCAGCTGGATCAGTTTACCGGCAATGAAATTGAGATTACTGATAATGACAATAGCTGTTTTAGACAGCTGGCCACTCATCAGATACATCATTAAAAAAGGTGCCATAGCATTGGTCGCACCTCCAATAATGCCGGCCAGTAAACCAAAACAGAGCATACTGGAAATATGCGGACTAACTTGCAAAGGCCGTGCCCGTAATTGGTCCAAGACATAAAATATGATTACTAGACCTAATAACAGTTTTAAATAAGCCTCATTTAGCCAAAGTAACAGTTTGACCCCGAGTACACTGCCGATCAGGCTACTAAGCATTAGTGGCCAATAGCGTTTTATATAATAGCCAATGCTATTCAACAGACTATGCGTAGGATCGGCATTCAGCATGATCAGATTCAGCAGCAGGCAGGGCAGAATGACAAGCGTAACCGCGATACTAAGCGGATATGCACTGGACAGAACAGCCGTACTCATCATGGGAAAGCCAAAGCCGCTTAAACCATGCAGCAGGGCTGCTAAGGCACAGAGCCACAGCATCATCCATTCTGCCTGAGTCATGTGAAATCCATTTCAAAAATTGGAATCTTGAACTTATCGTGAATTCAACTAAGAAAGAAAGTGAAAAGCTGTAATACAGCAAAGAAATAACAAAAAATATAGGCAAAAAAAGCCACGATAACTTGGGGAAATTACCGTGGCATCAAAATTTCATCCCATTTAACCGGGGTGAAAGAGGAAGCTCTGCGATGAAACTGGTTAAGAACGCTTGTTAAAAATGACTGTACAGCTTAATAGCGTTTATCCTGATTCACTGTACGCACAGGATTTTGATAGCCCTGAGGTTGATGAACGCTGTCATGATCAATTCTGTACTGTTTTTTCGGCATGATTAACCACAACACCAGATAAACCAAAATACCCGGGAAGGCGGCACTCATGATTGAAATCACCACAAAAATTAGACGTAATAAATTTGCGTTCCAACCAAAACGTTCAGCAATACCACCCATCACACCTGCAATCATGTTTGAGCGGTTAGAGCGATATAAACCAACATTGGCCATTAAAATCTCCTGATTAAAAATAGGTTTGAATCCTAAAATGGGTCCATACTTAAAGAAATGGAGTTTACTTAAACTTTTTAAAGTGCTGATTACAAATAAAATCGTTAAGTAATGTTAATAAAGATTAAAACCAGATCTAAGAGCTACTAACATAGTGAAAATTCTATTGAACTCTTGTGTAAAGTTCATCAGCTTTGCTGTGTGCTTTTTGCTCGCCATGTTTCCTATTTAGGTTTGTTAAAAATGAAATTGGATGTATCACGTTGTACATTAAGCAGTTTTTTTAAATGTAGCCTGGTGTTGGGGAGTGTAGTGATTTTGCAGGCTTGTGATCAGCAGCAGGTCAAACCTGAACAGGAAAGTCAGGCGACCTCAGAAGAGGGCGTTAAAATTTCCACTGCCAATACGAAGGCCGATGTAGTGACTGTCAGCGCCAAATCCTTAACTCAGGTCGCAGGGCAGGCGACTCTTCCGGTAGAAGCAGATTTAAACCCGGCAACTGTACCAGAGGATGCCAAGGTGTTTATAGGTCGCTATCATACTGAAATCGACTGTGATGGCCGCTTTGCGCCTTGTACTGAAGGTAAGGCAGAATTTATTTTGACTCTAATGCCGGACGGTACGGTGCATCGCAGTATTTTACAGTATGGCAAAGTATTTATTGATAATACCAAAAGTAGCACGGCTCATAATATTACCTACCGTAAAGACCGCTGGTTTATCAATCCGGAGCGCACCGATATAGTAGTGAATCGTAAAGAAGGAGCGAGCTTTTACTATAAGATTAAAGATTCAAATCACTTAGTCATGAATCTGGAAAAAATCTATAGTGAAAAAGAAAAAACCAACCGGGAATTATTTGATCGCGGCTATCCGGCACCTTCGAAAGCCTATGAACTGGTCAAAGACACGTCCTTTCATATTCAAGAATAATACCCGATAAAAATCGGCTGATCTGGTAGAAAGCTTAATTCAAATACTGTTTAGATTAGACAATAAAGGCAAGTTGTGGGAACGTGTGAGCCTAAAATCTGGGCGCAGAAATACACGACCAAAACATCGCAATTTAATTAAAATATAATAAGGGAAATCAGGGAGACATTCTAAGGAAAGAATGGTGGGTCGTCCGCGATTCGAACGCGGGACCAACGGATTAAAAGTCCGCTGCTCTACCAGCTGAGCTAACGACCCTGAGGAATAAAAATGATGATGACCATTTTTATGACGCAAGAGTGTGGTGTACTTTTACGTGATCCTTTCGGAAGATGGTGGGTCGTCCGCGATTCGAACGCGGGACCAACGGATTAAAAGTCCGCTGCTCTACCAGCTGAGCTAACGACCCATCAAGGGATATCAAATAAGTGGTGGGTCGTCCGCGATTCGAACGCGGGACCAACGGATTAAAAGTCCGCTGCTCTACCAGCTGAGCTAACGACCCTGAACCATCATTCAAACCAGGTTTGAATGTGCAGTGCAAGTCAAGCTAAATAGCTTAAAGCACCACTTTGTTTGATGGAGCGTATTGTAGCAAGATCTCATTTCAGCGCAAGCAAAAAATAACAAAGTTGCCCATGTTTGATTATAAATACAACAATTATGCTTTATCTAAACAAAAAATAGGCAACTTTAGTACTTAGAAGCGATATTGATAGGCCTGAATATTGGCAAAAATCTCTGCGGTGAGCTCCGAATATGCCGTTGCACCTGGCAATAACACCAGCAGGCGTTCATGGGTTCTACTCGGATCAAATGCTTGCTCTTTCAATTTATTTTTCTGGTATTTAAAGGTACCTGTAGTTTCAATCTGCTGTTGTATACGTAAAAATACCGGTACCGCATAAGCCGGCAAGCATTTTTTAAAGCAAGCGGCCATGGCTGCTAAATCTGCATCATCCAATTTTACATCGGGTTTCAGGGTAATCGCAGCCATGCCGGCACGACCATTGGTATTAGGGATTTCTACCCCATACACCACTGCTTCAACGATTTTGTCATACTCAGTCAGCATGTTTTCCACTTCAGTGGTGGAAACATTTTCACCTTTCCAACGGAAAGTATCACCCAGACGATCGACAAACTGGGCATGACGGAAGCCGATATTGCGCACCAGATCTCCGGTATTGAAGTAAGCATCACCTGTGGTAAATACGTCGTGCATAATGACTGACTTGTTTTTTTCCGGGTCGGTATAGCCATCAAAAGGTGAACGGCGGGTGATTTTACCAATTAATAAACCAGTTTCGCCTTTTTTCACCCGTTTGCAACGGCCTTTAGTGTCCCGCACCGGCTCATTTTTATCTTTATCAAAGGCAATAATCGCATACGGTGTGGGTGAGAAACCGACAGTATTGTCAAAATTGAAAATATTGCTAAAGCCGACATTGCCTTCACTGGAGGCATACAGTTCCAGTACTTCCTGAATGCCAAAACGGGATTTAAATTTATCCCAGATATTTGGGCGCATCCCGTTACCAATCATTTTGGTTACACGATGGCCTTTTTCTAGTTCAGATGGGGGAGCATCCATCAGATAGCGGCACAGCTCACCGACATAACCAATCGCAGAGGCATCAAATTTTTGCACATCCTTCCAGAAAGAAGAGGTCGAAAATTTACGGCGAATAGCCAGGGTGCTGCTTCCTGCAATAACACCGCACCAGCACACCACCATGCCTGTGGCGTGATAAAGTGGCAGGGTGCAGTACATCACATCATCTTTATTGAGATTCAACACATGCCCATAGGTGCCATAAGCCAGTGTCCAGCGGCCATTGGTAAAAATCACCGCTTTAGGTAGACCTGTGGTGCCCGAGGTGTAAATATAGAACAGTCCGTCTTTGCCTTGCACCGAATGGGTGGTTGATGGATTGAATTTAGGAGAAAGATCGGTTTTTTCAGCCAGGTTGATAAAGCCTTCAGGTGCCTGACCCGGATCGGCTTGAGTATTCTGATCTGCAAACCAGTGCAAGCGGTCACTGCTAATATTCAGGTCATTACGAATCTCGTTAACTGCATGACGACACTCTTCACCTACAATCAGGGCAATCGGTTTGACCAGATTGATACTATGGGTCAGTACCTTGCCGACTTGAGAGGTATTGACCAGAGCCGTGGTCACCCCCAGTTTGGCCAGACCAATTACACTGGCAATCAGTTCAGGACGATTCTCGACCATGACAGCAACGACATCACCTTTCTTGGCTCCCAAGGATAGATAGAAATGGGCAATCTGGTTGGCCCAGGCATTGAGAGCGGCATAGCTATAGCTTTGCTCTTCAAAACGTAAGGCAATACCTTCCGGGTTACGCTTGGTCGCTTTTTCAAAAGCCAGACCCAGGCCGGCCGGTGTGTTCGGAGTACGTAAATATGCCTGTCTTAGACCAGTGAGCAAATTGGGTACTTTGGTCAAAAAAGCCGGGATTTTGGCAGCGACATCTGCAATCCCAATCAGATCGTGTGGTTTCATTTGGGTCATGAGAATCCTATTTATTTTTCGTATCCGATACGTTCAATTTATATACAGTAGACGAGCTAGCCATCTTTTAGCGTTAAAACACTAGTGCAATCAACCTATTCTGACTAAATCTAGAAAAAAAAACCTAGTCACCGAAATGACTAGGTTTTTTTAGATGACTGCAATTGAGCAAATTATGATTCAGTTGCAGTATTGGCTTTTTTCGGTGGACGACCACGTGGACGACGTGGACGAGCAGCCTGTTTCTCTGCTTTTTCAGCTTCGCTGGCTTCAGTGTCTTCTGTTGTTACTTCGGCCTGATCCTGGGCTTCTGTAACAGGAGCTTCTGATTCAGCATTTGCTTCAACTGGCGCAGCATCTTCAGGTTGAGCTTCAGTGACTGGAGCCTCTTCTGCAGGAGCTGTATCTAATGGTGCCGTCGTTTCAGTTGCTTGTTCAGCTGGCTGAGCATTTGCGGTTTCTTCAATAGCTACTTCAGTGGCTACTGGAGTTTCAGTTGCTGCTGCTTCAACTGACTCTGCTTGCGCTTCTGCTGCTACAGGTGCTTCTGGCGTAGTTTCAACTGCCGGAGCTGTTTCTACTTTAGCCTGTTGCTTGGCTTGTTGCAGGGCCTGTTCTGCAGCCTGTTTAGCCAGACGGCGACGCTCACGTGGATCATTTGCGACACGTTTGTCCGACACCGGTTTTGGTGGAGTCAGGTCCAGAACTGGAGCAGGCTCTGCTTCAACCTTGGCTACGGTCACTTGAACATCACGGGTGACCGGTTTTTTCTCTGTGGCAGGCGTTGCTGCAGCCACCAGACTCGCGTTGTACTCTTTTGTGAACTTCTCTAGAGCACGGTTGAAGGTTGGCAATAAACCAAACTGTTCAATCAGTACGGAGCAGTCTTCACCATAAACATGGCGAATCAGGCTACCAATGGTGAACTGACCCAACGTTGGTACTTGTGAAGGAGTCAACTTCTGAACTGTAGCCTGTTGAGGCTGTCCTTCACGCTGCTGACGACGACGCTGACGCGGATCGTTGCTGGCACGTGGTTTTTCAGCGCTTGATTCTTCAGCTGGCACAACCTCTTCAACAGGAGCTGTCAGTGCAGCTTCCACTACATTTTCAGCAGCGGCTTCTTCAACTGGCGCATCTGCCGGTGCAGTAACTTCAACCGCTGGCGTTACAACTGCAGCATTGTCATTCAATGCCACGATTTCGCTTTTCGCCTGGTCAATATTCACCACCATAGCAGTCGGCATCACGTCTTGACGTGGCGCATCGACCAATTCAACACGAAGCTGCTTGTCATTGACTGCTGGAACTTCAACGACTGCAGGTGCTGCTTGTTGAGCCTGCTCATTCAGCACGCTTGGATCGCGGTGGCGATTTGGGCGTTCCTGACGTGGCTGGTTGCGGCGGTCACGACGTGGCATTACCTGTTGAGGCTGTTGTTCATTGTTTTGAACATCATTTTGCTGAGATGGCTCATTGTGATGCTGACGGCGAGAATTACGCTTGTTTTCACGTGCTTCATGACGTTGCTCTTGACGAGATACCTGAACCACTTCTTCATGCACCTGATGTTGCTGAGGAGCGGAAGCTTCAGACTGAACCTGCTCACGCGGTTCTTTGTGCTTCGGATTGCGTGGTTTTTTGTTGTTATGACGTGGTGCTCTTTCATCACGCTCTGCCGGTTTTTCAGCATCACGTTCCTGTTTTTGCGCTACAGTCGATGGTGCCAGGTAAGCATTGCTGCTTGCCGGAGCAGCAGGTTGAGACACTTGCTGTGGAGCAGGTTGTGCCACCGGTGCAGACAATTGACCGAACTGACCACGGCTCACCGCACCGCCATTGATCATTTGTTCAATTGCTGCAGCTGCATTGTTGGCAGTACGCGATTGATCAACAGTCGCTGCCTGTTTTTGAACAAACAGGTTTTCTAACCAGGCACATGGGCTAGATGCAGGAGCCGCAACTTGTGCTTGGGCAGGAGCTTGTTGCGCAACAGGTGCTTGCTGTGCATTTTGGTTTTGCTGGTTACGGCGTTTATTGTTTCTGCCGTTGTTTTGCTGTTGAGCAGGCGCTGGGGCAGCAGCATGCGTATGTTCTTCTTCTAAATGCCATTCAGATGACTCATAGCCCAACTCTTTTTCACTTGAACGAGTTGCTTCAGTACGTTCATAGCTGGTTGGTGCAAAGCCTTCGGCATTATAAGTGATTTCATAATGCGGTGTTTCCAGATGCGGGTGAGGCAACACAGTCACACGTACATTTGAAGTCTGTTCTAAATACACCAAGGTGTGACGTTTTTCATTCAATAAGAAGGCAGCAATTTCGACTGGAACTTCGACTTGAACTTCACCATGACGTTCGCGCAGGGCAATCTCTTCCACTTTACGCATAATTGAAAGGGATAAAGAACGCAGGTCACGGACCATGCCGGTACCATGACAGCGTGGACAAACGTAGCCAGTCGCTTCTTCAAGAGAAGGACGCAGACGTTGACGGCTCATTTCCATCAAACCAAAACGTGACAATTGACCGAACTGAATACGGGCACGGTCACTTTGCGTTGCTTCACGTAGCTTCGCTTCCACCATACGCTGGTTGCGGTCTTTGGTCATGTCGATGAAGTCGATCACCACCAGGCCACCGATATCGCGTAAACGTAATTGACGCGCGATTTCTTCTGCCGCTTCAATGTTGGTGTTCAACGCGGTGTCTTCAACGTCGCTACCGCGAGTCGATTTTGCTGAGTTAATGTCAATTGACACTAAAGCTTCAGTTTGGTCGATCACGATCGAACCGCCAGAAGGCAATTTTACTTCACGTTCATAAGCGGTTTGAATTTGACTTTCAATCGCGAAATGCGCGAATAAAGGTTCATTTAAGGTATAAGTTTTCAGTTTTTCTAACTGACGTGGCATTACCGCTTTTACGAAGTTATAGGCTTCGTTATAGGCTTGTTCTGAGTCAATCAGGATTTCAGCAACATCATCACGCAGGTAGTCACGAATGGCACGTGTTACCACACCCGCTTCCTGATGTACCAGCATTGGCGATGGGCCTGAACTTGCCGTGCTCTGGATTTGTGCCCAAAGGTCTAACAAGTGCTGTAAGTCGAGTTGCAATTCTTCTTGTGAACGGCCAATCCCGGCAGTACGCACAATCACGCTCATACCACGTGGCACGTTCAGTGTTGCCAGCATTTCTTTCAGTTCTTCACGCACTGAACCGGAAATCTGACGGCTGATACCACCACCTTTCGGGTTGTTTGGCATTAATACCAAATAACGGCCAGCAAGTGAGATAAAAGTAGACAGGGCAGCGCCTTTGTTGCCACGCTCTTCTTTTTCCACCTGAACCAGAAGTTCGGTGCCTTCAGTGATCAGTTCACGGATATTTGAAGTTTGGCGAGGGTCGGCTTTGTAATATGAATTTGCGATTTCACGCATTGACAGGAAGCCTTGGCGACCTGCACCGTATTCAACGAATACAGCTTCTAAAGAAGGTTCAACGCGAGTCACGTGACCTTTGTAGATATTGGATTTTTTTTGTTCACGGGTACGATTTTCTAAATCAAAATCGTAAAGACGCTGACCAGTGACAAGTGCAACGCGAATTTCTTCGGCATGTGTTGCATTAATCAACATACGTTTCATGGGTGTAACACCTTATAGTGATACACAGCAAAAAATCGCTATACACGTAGCGAACATCACACATCACGGATCAATGGCTCAAATCTGCAATGAATTTCATTGTGGTTTGAGTCTTTTATGACCGAGCTCTATTTAATATAGATGGGCTTCGGTTTTTGATTCACGTATTGATGATGGCAATACGGCTTCAATCTTTAAACGGATTAAAGTCACCTGAACGCTTCACTGGCGGACGAGCGGTGCATTGGATGTGTGTAACTTTCACTGTCACATTGCTCGAAGATCATCCCTTCTTTATAGAAAGTGTCTTGATACGGAATTGTCGTCGTATCTTTACAAACTGTGCAGATCCAATGCATCAACGCTGTAGCCTGAAGTCGTCTTCAGGTTGCGACTAATCTGATGTGTATCAGTTTACGTTTAAAAACCAACAAAGTTGGCGACATATTTTTTAAGACAAACTGATTTATGTACCTGAGGTACAATTAAACGCAACAGTTTGCTTTGTTTGCCGATATAATAAGCCTTCGGCGTGGCATAATTCTTTGGGGACCTTCCCGTATCATGTGAGTCTTTAATTGAACAATCAAGTTCAGAAAAATCTGAAATGATTCAACTTTTACTCACAAACGATGGTTTCCGTGCGCTGACTATATCAAACCTTGCATCATCTGCCTATGGGCTAAGCTTATGTTTCTTGTGTAAAGCATAACCTAAGTGATCAGTTTTTAATCAATTTTAGTATTTTTTGGGTCATAGTAACTGTATGAATTCTACGCAACAATGGCAAAACGTCACTTGGTTTGAAGTGGATGAACATCAAGATGGACAACGCATCGATAATTTCCTGTTTAGTCGTCTGAAAGGTGTGCCAAAAAGCCGTATCTATCGTCTGATTCGTGAAGGCCAGGTTCGCGTTAATAAAAAACGCATTAAAGCAGAAACCAAACTCGCAATCGGTGACCAGATTCGCGTTGCGCCGATTCGCTATGAACAAAAAGATGAATCTGCTGCACCTGTTTCTGACAAAGTGGCACAAGGCTTATTGGCCCGTGTGATTTATGAAGATGAAGGTTTGATGGTCGTGAATAAACCTTCCGGGATTGCTGTGCATGGTGGTAGCGGTGTGGCCTATGGCCTGATTGAGGGCTTGCGTGCCGCAACCGGTAAAAAGTATCTGGAACTGATTCACCGGATTGACCGTGATACTTCCGGTCTGGTGATGATTTCCAAAAAGCGTAGCGTGTTGAAAACATTACAAGATATGTTGCGTGAACATAAAATCAAAAAAACCTATGCCGCTGTAGTAAAAGGGCAGGTCAGTCTGGATAAACAGCTGATTGATGCACCTTTACATCGTTACGAGCTGGCCAATGGTGAACGTCGTGTCTGCGTGTCCCCGAAAGAAGGTAAAGAGTCTAAAACCCAGTGGAATGTGCAGGAACGTTTTATGCATGCCACACTGGTGTATGCATCTCCGCTTTCTGGTCGTACCCATCAGATTCGTGTTCATGGTTTGAGTATTGGTCATCCGCTAGTAGGCGATGAAAAGTATGGTCATGAAACAGAATATCGTGGGCCAAAACCACGCCGTTTGTGTTTACATGCAATGCGTCTGGACATTCCGGGCTATCCAGCGATTGAAGCGCCATTGCCGGAAGATATGCAGAGTCTGGTGGCGCAGTTAAGAGCGCAGAAAGCGGATAAACCGGCTGCCCAATAAGGACTTATTTTTTCTTTTAATAAATTTAATCCACCCTCACCCTCCTTTGAAAAAGGAGGGAATTCCCCTATTTCTTAAAGAGGGCTAGGGGAGATTAAATTTCGAAAGAATCCTCTCCCTAAGCAGCACTGCTGAGCAAGTCTCCTTCTTGCACGTCGTTTAAAGCAGTGCTTTAAACTCGTTCAGGAGAGGGAACGTTACTTATTAAATAGTAATGTTGAATTAAAACTTCATTGATAATTCGACTTTATTGGTTCTTTTATTAAAGTCATTTGCTTAAGAATGAAAAATTCCTTCTCCTTGTAGGAGAGGGCTTCAAGACTGAATCAAATCTAGGAAATCTTTTATGAACTCACCTGTAAAATTGGTCATTTTCGATTGGGATGGCACTTTATTTGATTCAGTCGGTCAAATCGTGGCGAGTTTGCAGTTTGCCGCACAGCAGTTTCAGCAGCCGTTAACGGATGCAGATGCGAAAAGTATTATTGGACTGGGTTTACCTGAAGTTGCACAGCGTTTATTCCCGACAGTACCAGAATTACATACGGATATTTTGCAGGCTTATTCCGATCATTATGTTGCCAACTCATCAGGAGACTCCTGGTTTGAAGGCGTAGCGCACATGCTCGCAGATTTACAGCAGCAAGGCGTGAAGCTGGCAGTAGCCACAGGGAAAAGCCGTAAAGGTCTGGATCGTGTATTAAAACAGACGAACAGTGAAGAGCTGTTTGTGAGTACGCGCGCAGCCAGCGAAACCCATTCTAAACCTCATCCACTCATGTTAGAAGAAATTCTGGCGGAAACCGGTGTGCAGGCTGAACATGCGATTATGGTCGGTGATACGTCTTATGATCTGGAAATGGCGCAAAATATTGCCATGCCAAGCGTTGGGGTAAGTTATGGTGTGCATGAACCTGAACTTTTAGCACAATTTAATCCAGTCTGTATCGTGGATGATGTGGCTGCTTTGCATAGCGCTTTGTTGGCTAAAGTCCAATGGAAACAAGCAGTTTAATCCATTATCTTGGTTGCAGTGAAAAACAAGTATTTCCCCGGTTTGAATTGGCTGGGGAGTGCTGCAGATTTAATCGCTGGTTCTTATCTTTTAGTCTAAAGTCGTAATTGTACTGATTTTATTCGGTCATATTATGGCAGTTATTTTGCTAAATAACGATGTGTTTTAAATAATAAGATTTTGTTTTATTTAGTTTTTCATAAATTATTCTTATAGATAATAGCTATAGCAAAAAATAAAATAACTATTGGCACAAACGCCGGATTTTTCCCATCCTAAAACTGTTTATTCCTATGCTCGCTCTGAGAAAGGCAGTCCATACGGATGATCAGCCTGATCATGTCCATATTTTCTGTCCCTCTTAGATCCCGGCATAAGCCTAATTTTTGCAGTTTAAGGAAACATTGATGTCGAATTCTGCTGTTGTTGAATCAGTTGCACAAGCATTACGTACTGCTGAACTCTCAAAAACTGCGATCGCACCGATTCGCCCGGAGCTTGGTGGTGAAAGTGCTGACGTAGATATTGCCTATGCCGTTCAGGAAGTAAATACCGAGCGTGCTCTGGCGGAAGGTCGCCGTCTGGTAGGTCGTAAAATTGGTTTGACATCGAAAGTGGTTCAAGCACAGCTTGGCGTAGATCAGCCTGACTTCGGTATGTTGTTTGCCGACATGGCTTATGGCGATGGTGAAGCAATTCCAGCCGGTCTTCTGATTCAGCCAAAAGTTGAAGCAGAAATTGCATTGGTGATTAATCAGGATTTAACCAAAGAAAAACACACGTATGCAGACATTATCAGCGCGACTGATTATGCATTGCCTGCAATTGAAGTAGTCGATAGCCGTATCGAAAACTGGAAAATTAGCCTGATTGATACTGTGGCGGATAACGCATCTTCTGCTGCATTTGTCTTGGGTTCTCAGCCGGTTAAGTTAGAAAAACTTGATCTTGTGAACTGCAAGATGGTGATGACGCGCGGTGAGGAAGTCGTTTCTCAAGGCGTGGGTAAAGCATGTCTTGCAAACCCACTCAATGCTGCGGTTTGGCTTGCAGATGAAATGGTGCGTCGTGGCCGTCCATTGTTGGCAGGTGACATCATCTTGACGGGTGCTTTAGGTCCAATGGTTGTGGCGCAACCAGGTGATGAATTCAAAGTTGAAATTGAAGGCTTCGGTTCAGTAACCGCTGCATTCGCTGCTGAATAATCAAGATTCCAAGAGAGTACATTCATGAAAAAGATTAAATGTGCAATGATCGGTCCAGGGAATATTGGTACTGATTTGCTTTATAAATTACAACGCAGCGAATGGTTAGAGCCTGTTTGGATGGTGGGGATTGACCCGACTTCTGAAGGTTTGGCGCGTGCTGCGAAAATGGGTTTAAAAACCACAGCTGAAGGCGTTGATGGTCTTCTTCCTCATGTGATTGCTGATGACATCAAAATTGCATTCGACGCAACTTCTGCCTATGTCCATGCTGAAAACAGCCGCAAGCTGAATGAACTTGGCGTGTTGATGATCGACTTAACGCCTGCTGCGATTGGTCCATTTTGTGTACCACCAGTCAACCTTGAAGCATTACTACAAGCGGGCGAAGTACCAAACGTGAACATGGTGACATGTGGCGGTCAGGCAACGATTCCGATGGTGGCTGCGGTTTCTCGCGTTCAACCTGTTGAATACGGCGAAATCATTGCAACTGTATCGACTAAGTCGGTTGGTCCGGGAACGCGTAAAAACATTGATGAATTCACACGTACTACTGCAGGTGCCATTGAGAAAGTCGGCGGCGCGAAACAAGGTAAAGCGATCATCATCATTAACCCGGCTGAGCCACCTCTAATGATGCGTGATACTGTTCACTGTCTAGTAGAAGGTGAGCCGGATCAGGCAGCGATCACTGAATCTGTACATGCCATGATCAAGGAAGTTCAAAAATACGTACCAGGTTACAAGCTTGTAAATGGTCCTGTATTTGATGGCAACCGTGTATCAATTTACTTGGAAGTTGAAGGTCTGGGTGACTTCCTGCCGAAATACGCAGGCAACCTGGATATTATGACTGCAGCAGCTGCACGTACTGCAGAAATGTTCGCAGAACACGTGTTCAACATCGCTGAAGCTTAAAGGAATACCAAAATGTCTAAGATTATTGTTCATGATATGACTTTGCGTGATGGTATGCACCCGCAGCGCCATCAAACGACTGTTGAGCAAATGATTGCAATTTCAACAGCACTTGATGATGCTGGCGTACCTTTAATTGAAGTAACACACGGTGACGGCCTGGGTGGTTCATCAGTGAACTACGGTTTTGCTGCTGCAACGGATGAAGAATACTTGTCTGCTGTTGTGCCACGTATGAAAAATGCAAAAATTTCTGCATTGCTTTTACCTGGTATCGGTACGGTTGACCATTTGAAAATGGCACATGAAATTGGTGTTTCTACTATTCGTGTGGCGACGCATTGTACTGAAGCGGATTGTTCTGAGCAGCACATCACCGCTGCACGTAAATTAGAAATGGACACAGTCGGCTTCTTAATGCTTGCTCACATGGCATCTCCTGAAAAATTGCTTGAAGAAGCAAACAAGATGGTGTCTTACGGTGCAAACTGTATCTATGTAACTGACTCTGCAGGTTACATGCTTCCTCAAGACGTGATCGACCGTGTGGGTCACTTACGTCAACACTTGGATTCAAGCATTGA
Source organism: Acinetobacter sp. AR2-3 (assembly GCF_001878775.1). NCBI lineage: Bacteria > Pseudomonadati > Pseudomonadota > Gammaproteobacteria > Moraxellales > Moraxellaceae > Acinetobacter > Acinetobacter sp. AR2-3. The sequence goes on along the minus strand of NZ_MJIQ01000028.1, from coordinate 16,720 downwards.
GCTTGGTTTCCATGGTCACCACAACTTAGGTATGGGTGTATCGAATACTGTTGCTGCGGTTCAGGCAGGTGCAGTACGTGTTGACTTGGCATCTGCTGGTCTTGGTGCTGGCGCAGGTAATACACCACTTGAACTGTTTATCGCTGTGGCAAACCGTATGGATATGGACACTGGCGTTGACCTGTTCAAAGTACAAGACGTTGCGGAAGACCTTGTGATTCCAATGATGCACAACCCGATTCGTGCTGACCGTGATGCGGCAACTTTAGGTTATGCCGGTGTTTATTCTTCATTCCTGTTGTTTGCTAAACGCGCTGAAGCAAAATATGGCGTATCTGCACGTGAAATCCTGATGGAACTGGGTCGCCGTGGTACGGTTGGTGGTCAGGAAGACATGATCGAAGACTTGGCGTTGACGATGTCTAAAGCGCGTGAGTTACAAGCTTAATTTTTAATGCATTCGTATTAAAATAAGGCTAATAAAAAAGCATCCGATTTGGATGCTTTTTTATTATGAAGTAGATTTAATAATATATTAAAACTCTGATCTCAGATATTTTAGTTATAGTGCTAGGTGAAGATTATTTCAGTTTAATTTTTTCCTTAAACATAAAAACGATAAATAAAAAATAGTGGCTCAATATTTTAAAAAAAATTGCGCTTATTAATAGAGAAAACAAAAAAATAAATTAAATATCCGGTCAAATTTTTATTTTCTTTAATCGGTTTAAAATCTAAGAGATTGAGCGCTTAAATCTGGGCTTGGAATATGAAGAGCTAAAAGAGCAAAAGTTTAATACTGTGGTCGGATTTTTTATTTAAACCGACTTGCGCATGATGGCTGCATGGATTTTATCAGCTGAATGGGGAACTCATCATGCGTCGTCACAATTTATGGATTGCAATGCTTGCTGCGACAGCAACTTTAGGGACAACTGCAACGAATGCAGACTTTATTGACGACAGCAATGTTCAACTCAAATTTAAAAACTTTTATCTAGACCGTCAGTATCAAGATGACTATTCATCACGTAACTGGGGTTCTTGGTCACAAGGGGTGACTCTGGATGCCAAGTCCGGTTATCACGATATCGGTGGTGGTGTGCAGGTTGGTGCTGATGTACTGGTGCAACATGCAGTCAAACTCAACGGCCATGATAAAAATCCGGACTGGGTTTTACCGCACGATGGCAAAGAATCAAAAGATCATTTCGGTAAAGTCGGCGCGACCTTAAAAGCCAAAGTTTCACAAACTGAGCTGAAAGTCGGCGAGTTATTGCCGGTATCTCCAGTCTTGGTATTCGATCCATCCCGTCAGTTATTAACGACTTATAGTGGCGCTTGGTTAGAGTCTAAAGACCTTAAGGATACCAAGTTAACTCTGGCGTATATTGATGGTATTAACAACCGTTATGACAACCAGTTCCGTGACTTAACTAAATTTGCTTCACCAAGTTTCTATGATACGGGTGCTGAAGCTGATGGCATGTGGATTGCGGGTGTAGACCACCAGCTTACTAAAGAAGTAGGGGCGAGCTACTGGTATGCCGATGTTCAAGACATTTACCAACAGCATTATCTGGGTGTGAATTACAAAACTGCGCTCGGTGAAAAAACCAAATTAGATAGCCACATTCGTTACTTCGATAACTCGGAGTCAGGTGACAAGCTGTATGGTGAGATCGATAACCAGGCATTATCTGTCGCTGCAAAAGTGAATCATGGTGCACATAGCGTAGGTGTGGGTTACCAGCAAATGTTTGGTAATAGCCCATTCCCGACATTGGGTGGCTGGGTGCCACAGGCTTATCTGGCGAACTGGGGGTAGCGACCTTTACCGCGCCTGAAGAAAAGTCATGGAATGTTGCTTATGGCTATGATTTCTCTGAAATGGGTGCAAAAGGCTTAAATGTAACAGCCGTATATTTCAAAGGTTATGATCAGAAAGGGACGGGGGCATATCAAGGTCAAAACTTCAATACGGATGAAGTGAATGCCATCGTGAACTACACTGTGCCAGAAGGGAAATTAAAAGGTTTGGGTGTACAGGCGATGTATATTGATGTGAATTTTGCCAATCCAGCAAAACCAGACCTGCAAGAATACCGTGTCGCCACCACTTATACCCATAAATTCTAATACCCCTATATTTTAAAAGCAGTCAGTCTTCTGGCTGCTTTTTGGTTTAAGAATGCAGTTAAAACCTTAGTTTATGTAGGGTTTAATTTATAAAAAAATATATAAAACAAACACTTAAATTATATCTATTTTGTTGGGTGCAATCGTAATTTTGTATCAGTTTGCTGCGGTTGAGCGGTTAATATAAGGGTGTACACAAGTAATTTTAATGAGTCAACTTGACGTCGAATTCTTGAAAATAGAGGGACACGCAAGCGAAAGACTGTAAGAGGAAGCAATATGAGCACTGTTCAAATCCCTGACTATCAAACAGATCCATTCTTTGGCTTAGAAGACAAATGGATTGAAACCGCTGAAGGCGAGTTGACCCATTACCATGAAATTGGTGAAGGTACGCCTATTCTATTTTTACACGGTTCAGGTACAGGTGTATCGGCCGCGGCAAACTGGTGGTTAAACCTGCCACAAATTGGTGAGCAAGCGCGTTGTATCGCGATTGATACCATTGGTTATGGCCAAACTGTGGTTGCACCGGGTACTGAATATGGTATCCGTGCCTGGGTAGATCATGCGATCCGTACGCTAGATGCTTTGGGTATCGAAAAAACCTGGTTGGTCGGTAACTCTCTGGGTGGCTGGTTAGCATTCCAGATGGCATTGGATTATCCAGATCGTATTTTGGGTATCGTGTCTATGGGTACGGGCGGTGCGAAACAGACAGCTGCACTTAAAGCTCACGCAAACCCAGTTCTTACAGAAGAAGGAATCAAGAAAACCCTTTCTATGTTTGTCGTAAACAAAGACCTGATTACTGATGAACTGGTAAAAGTACGTTTTGCTTCTGCTGCAAATGACTATGCATCAAATCGTTTAATGGATGTGGTTGGCGCACGTGACCGTGACCGTTTCGAATTCCCATTAGACTTCGAAAAAATGAAAGACATTACTGTGCCTGTACTATTGATTCATGGTACGCAAGACGTGGTGATTCCGGTTTCTCGTACTTGGGACATCCTGAACATCGTGCCAAATGCTGATGCACATATCTTCAGCCAATGCGGTCACTGGTCTCAAGTTGAAAAAGCAGATGAGTTCAACACTGTGATCAAAAACTACCTGGCTGTTCACGGCGTAAAATAAGTTTGATACAGTTTTAAAAAAGGATGGCTTTGGTCATCCTTTTTTATATCGGAAATATTTAAGGTAGCGCACCTAAGTGAGTTTGATTCTCATTTATTTGAATAAATATAAAAATCTAATAATTTTTATAGGTTTGAGCTATTTAAACTGAGAAAAATCCGAATGAAACTTTATTAGACTTAAGTGGTAAATGCAGTACATTTAGAGCTAAAAATACACAATTTGGGTCAAGGGCAAGTGACAAATTTAAGCGCCAGAAATAGATTCTTTATTATAAAATAGAATTAAAAATGGATTCTTAAGCATAAAATAATAAAACAAAAAAAGCACATGCCTATCATAAGTTGAATGGCATATGCCTAATGCAGGGAAGAAATAGGATTAATTTTGTTCGCTACGGTTAATATCCAGATAGAACACACGGGTCAAAAGCTCAAGAAATTTGCTCACGACATAGGATTTGTTGTTTTTATGGTAGCTGACATACAGGTCTAAATAGGGCAACTCCACGTCCAGCGGACGAATCACGGTATTATCCATGGTTAGTGGTGCAATATAGCCAGGCAAAATGGTACAGCCTAGGCCCATTCCGATCGAGTTGATATTAAATAAAATATTATCGGCCTTTTGCACGATATTGAGTTCAATGCCGTTGGCTTTGGCAAAGTCCAGAATAGCCTGGTTCAGGGTCAAGGACTGCTCTGCTGATGGAATAATAAAATCAATACCATTCAATGCTTTAACAGGAATTCTTTCGTATTTTGCTAAGGGGTGATCTTTAGGCAGGAGAAAAATCAGCGGTTCACGAATCACGAACTGGCTTTCAATTTCATCACTATTGAAATTATGACGGGTAAAGGTCAGATCCAGATCACCTTTTTTTAACAAACGCATCTGCTCATTGTTGTTCAGGCTGAGCAGTTCAATTTTTAAATCCGGGTTCTGTACACGTAAATTTGGCAAGATATACGGGAATATTTTCATCTCGGCCACCGGTACAAAACCGATGCGGAGCATTTGCTGCTTGGCCTGTGACACCTGACGTGCCATGGCAACGGCCTTGTCCGCTTGTGCCAGGGTGAGACGAGCCTGTTCCAGGAATACGGCGCCTTCTTCGGTCAGCTCTACTTTACGTTTGGTTCGGTTGAGTAGCTTTACGCCAACATCTTCTTCCAGGTCTTTGATTTGCTGGCTAAGTGAAGGTTGAGCCGTATAAAGTTTAAGTGCTGCCTTACTAAAATTGAGCTCTTCAGCAACGGTGATAAAGTAGCGAAGGTGTCGTAATTCCATGTCATCAACCCAAAGAGTAATCCAAAAAATGTCTTACTATAATTTCCTCAAAGTATAATCTATAAACAACTATGTCGTGAAGATTATTTTCCCATTCATAAACTAAATGCTCTGGCGGAATTAATAGATGTTTTAATATAAAAATTCACGTGCTTAATAATTGCTTTAAGCTCTTAATTGAAACAAAAAAAATATTTCCCGAAAAACGCTGTCAAATCCATCATCGTTGAAAAGTTGAGTCTATTACTTTGTGCCAAAGATAGGTCACAGGAGAGCTTTTCATGAGTGGAAAAATTGATGTGCGCGAAATCGATGCTTTAGTCGATGCACAAAATGGACGTATTACGCCATCTATTTATACAGACCCTGACATTTACGAATTAGAACTTGAACGTGTGTTCGGTCGTACCTGGTTGTTCCTTTGCCATGAAAGCCAGATTCCTAAGGCTGGTGACTTCTTCAATACCTACATGGGTGAAGATCCAATTATTGTGGCACGTCAAAAAGACGGTTCAATCAAAGCATTCTTAAACCAGTGCCGTCACCGCTCTATGCGTGTGAGCTTCGCAGACTGTGGTAATACCCGTGCATTTACTTGCCCATACCACGGCTGGTCTTACGGTATTGACGGTTCTTTAAAAGATATCCCGCTTGAAGATCGTGCTTACCCACATGGTGCATGTAAAGAGCAATGGGGTCTGGTTGAAGTGAATCGTGTGAAGTCTTACAAAGGCTTGGTATTCGCTTGTTGGGATGAAACCACACCTGACCTAGAAGAATACATGGGTGATATCGCTTGGTACTTAGATGGCGTTGTTGACCGTCGTCCAGGTGGTACTGAAATCATTGGTGGTGTACACAAGTGGGAAATCGAGTGTAACTGGAAGTTTGCAGCGGAACAGTTTGCATCTGACCAATACCACGCATTGTTCTCTCACGCTTCTGCGATCCAAGTATTGGGCGCGAAACCAGACGACGAATCTTCTAAAAAATTAGGTGCTGCGCAAACTGCTCGTCCAGTTTGGGAAACTGCCAAAGACGCGATCCAGTACGGTTCACGTGGTCACGGTTCAGGCTTCTTCTTTACAGAGAAACCAGACGCAAACGTATGGGTTGACGGTGAAGTTGCCAACTACTTCCGTGAAACTTACGACGAAGTTAAAGAGCGCCTAGGCGAGACTCGTGCATTGCGTCTTGCAGGTCACAACACCATGTTCCCAACTTTGTCTTGGTTGAACGGTACTGCAACACTTCGTGTATGGCACCCACGTGGTCCAAACAAAACTGAAGTGTGGGCATTCTGTATTGCTGATGCTGAAGCATCTCAAGAAGTGAAAGAAGCATTTGAACGTTCTGCAACGCGTGCCTTTGGTCCAGCCGGTTTCCTGGAGCAAGATGACTCTGAAAACTGGATCGAGATCCAAAAAGTTTTACGTGGTTATAAAGCGCGTCAAAACAAACTCATTATGGAAATGGGTAAAGGCAACGAAAAAGTACGTGAAGATGGTATCCCAGGTATCACCAACTACATTTTCTCTGAAACTGCAGCACGCGGTATGTACCGCCGCTGGGCAGATTTATTGATCCATGAAAAATGGGAAGACGTAGAAAAAGCAGCTGACGAATATGAGAAGGAGCTTATGAAATGAGTCAAATCAGCTTAGAACTTCATCACCAAATTAGTCAGTTCCTGTATCGCGAAGCAAAATTGCTAGACGATTGGAAATTCCGCGAATGGTTGGATACGTTAGCTGAAGATATTTCTTACACGCTACGTACCACACCAAACGCACAAACCCGTGACCGTCGTCGTTCAGTTGAACCACCTACCACTTGGGTGTTCAATGATTCAAAAGATCTTTTAGAACGTCGTGTAGCGCGTCTTGAAACTGGTATGGCTTGGGCTGAAGAGCCTCCATCACGTACAACACACATGGTGTCTAACGTGATCGTAGAAGCAACTGAAGTTGAAGGCGAATACGACGTGTACGTAACTTACTTGTTATACCGTACACAGAAAGAGAAAGACGTCGTGATTTACTGTGGTAAACGTCATGACAAGATCCGTAAAGTTGAAGGTGGCTTAGGCTTCCAAATCTTCAACCGTAAGATCACGCTTGACCAAGTTACTTACAGTTCACATAACCTGAGTGTGTTCTTCTAATGAATAAGATTTTTGTATGCCAAGTTGACGAATTAGACGAAGGCGAAGCGTTAAAAGTAGATTGTGGCGTAAACGGTATCGAAGCGCTTGCTGTATTTAACAATGGCGGTGAATTCTTCGCTATGAACGATAAATGCAGTCATGGTAATGCTTCTATGTCTGAAGGTTACCTTGAAGATGACGGTACTGTGGAATGTCCATTGCATTCAGCACGTTTCTGTTTAAAAACAGGTGAAGCATTGTGTCTACCTGCAACTGATCCAATCAAAACATTCCCAGTGATTGTTGAAGATGGCCAATTGTTTGTAGAGATGGCAGGAGAGTAAGCATGGGTTGGCTACAGGGCGAAGTTGCACTTATTACTGGTGGTGGTTCAGGCTTAGGCTGGGCTTTGGTCGAGCGTTTTATTGAGGAAGGTGCACAAGTTGCGGTTCTTCAACGTTCAAAAGCGAAAGTGGATGCCTTGAACGAACACTTCGGTGGAAAAGTTCTTGCGATCGAAGGTGATGTAGCCAGCTATGCAGATAACGTTCGTGCAGTTCAAGCCACTGTGGAACGTTTCGGTAAACTCGATTGTTTCGTTGGTAATGCCGGTATTTGGGATCACTATGCCGATATCGTCAATACCTCTGGCGAGCAGCTGGAAAAAGCCTTTGACGAGATTATGGGGATTAATACCAAGTCTCTGATCTTGGGCGCGAAAGCTGCACTGGATGCATTGATCGCTTCTGAAGGTTCTATCATATTTACTTTGTCTAATTCGGCACTGTACTCCGCTGGCGGAGGCCCTGTATATACTGCATCTAAGCATGCGGGTGTCGGGATTATGAAAGAACTGGCTTACGAGCTTGCGCCTAAAGTACGAGTGAACGCTGTTGCACCGTCAGGTATGAATGTGAATATCAAAGGTGCGGCATCGCTGGGTCAGGAAAATGTGGGCCTGCTCGATGCACGTGATCCTGAGAAAATTGCACGTGGTATGCCACTGAATTTCTTGCCTGAACCGGAAGATATGACAGGTTCATACGTGCTCTTGGCATCTCGTCAAAATAACCGTCCTCTGACTGGTGTTCTGATCAATGCAGAATGCGGTTTGGGTATTCGTGGCCTACGTCAGCCACGTGCAGGTTTCTTTGACGAATAAACATCTAGTCTCATTCAAATGGACTTACCGGCAGCCTCTTCTCTCAGGGCTGCTTTCCTTCTAGGAGTCTCTCATGGCCGTTAAACTTATTTGTGCATCGCACAGTCCTTTAATGGAATTTGCTTCACCTCAAGATCAATCAAAAGAGCAAAAAGTTCGTGCTGCTTTTGAAAAACTCTCTGCTGAAGTAAAAGCTTACGACCCAACCCTGATCATCACTTTTGGTCCTGACCATTTTAATGGTTTCTTCTATGACCTGATGCCAAGTTTCTGCGTGGGTATTCGTGCCAAAGCCGCAGGTGACTGGGATTATGGCAAGGACAATGACCATATTGATGTACCTGAAGACAAGGCATTAGATCTGGTTCGACGTGTACTGGATAAAGGCGTGGATGTTGCCTACTCATACCGTATGCAGGCTGACCATGGCGTGACTCAGCCCTTACATTTCCTGTGTGAAGGCAAACTTGACCGTTATCCAACGATTCCAATTTTTATTAATGGCGCTGCTGCACCTATGCCAACCACCAAGCGTACCATCGCTTTGGGCCGTGCTGTGGGTCAATACATCAAGTCTTTAAACCTTGAAAACGAGCGTGTGCTTGTTTTAGGTACCGGTGGTCTGTCACATGATCCACCTACACCGCAAATGGGTGCAGTACCGCCAGAAGTGGAAGAGTTCCTGATTGCAGGCCGTTATCCAACGCCTGAAGCACGTCATGCACGTCAATCCAAAATTATTGCAGTGGGTCAAAAGCTGGCAGCAGGGGATACGTCAGTTGCCGTGCCTCTGAATGCTGAATGGGATATTGCCCTGCTAGAAACCTTCAAGAACGCTGATTTTGCAACATTAGAAGCGATGACTGAAGCTGAAATCCGCCGTGATGGTGGTCGTGGTGGTCAGGAAGTCCGTTCTTGGATGGCTGCCTTCGCTGCCTTAAGCGAAATGGGTGAGTATGAAATGACCACGCATTGCTATGAAGACATCAGCGAATGGATTGCCGGCTTCGGTATCGTATCTGCAGAGTTAAAAGGTTAAGAAAATGAGCAACGTAAACAACATCGTGATCGTGGGTGCTGGCCAGGCAGGTGCGAGCGCAATTTTAGAACTTCGTGGCAACAAGTATGAAGGCAAAATTACCCTAATTGGTGATGAAAGCCATCTTCCTTATGAGCGTCCACCGTTGTCTAAAGATGTGATTCTAAAACCTGAAGAGACCAAGATCGAAATCCTGTCAGAACAGAAACTGGCAGATTTAGGGGTGGAAACAATTCGCGGTAATGGCGTGATGAAAATCAATGCCGAAGCGAAAACGGTTGAACTCCTCAACGGTGATGTTGTTGCTTATGACAAACTCTTGCTTGCAACAGGTGGTGCCGCGCGCCGTTTGCCTAATTTCGATGCTTTGGGTAAACACGTCTATACCCTTCGTAACCTGGAAGATTCACAGGCACTGGTGCCTGTACTTCAAGCCGGTCGCCGTATCATCCTGATCGGTGGTGGCGTGATTGGTCTTGAGTTGGCATCATCTGCACGTTACAAAGACTGTCAGGTGACTGTGATCGAAATGGGTCCGATGGTTATGGGTCGTTGTTCACCACAAATCCTGAGCGAATTCCTGCTAGAGCAGCATCGTCAAAACCAGGTCGATGTGCGTCTTGAAACCAAGATTACAGATTGCCGTTTAGATGGTGAAGAAGTGGTGGTAATGCTGGAAGGCGGTGAAGAACTGCGTGCCGATGCTGTAGTTTACGGGATCGGGATCGTGCCAAATGCACAGCTTGCCGTAGATGCAGGTCTGGACGTTGATGTTGCGATTAAAGTCAATGAAAACTGCCAAACCTCGAATGCTGATATTTATGCAGCAGGCGATGTTGCGACTCAGTTACGTGACTGTGGCAATCACCGCCGTGTGGAAACCTGGGAAAATGCTAACCTGCAAGCAGGCATCTTCGCGCGTCACGTGATGGGTGTGGAACATCCGAAAGCCAATCCGGCCTGGTTCTGGACGGATCAGCTGAATATCAACTTCCAGTTTGTCGGCGATATGGCCGCAGCTGAATGGCATATCCGTGGTGAAATGGATGCAGCCAAAGGTGCAGACAATTCATTCGTGATGTACGGTGTGACTGATGGTCAGATCGTTGGCGGGATTACCGTGAATGCAGCCAAAGAAATGCGTCATTTGAAAAAAATGATCAGCAAAAATACGGCGTTTGATGTTGAAAAACATTTAGATATCGCGCAAGACTTACGCAAAATTGCTTAAGTTGTATTGAGATATTTTTGGACAGACCTATGTTTTGCATAGGTCTGTTTTTTTATGGTTTTAGCTTTATAGTCATGACCGCAATGGGCTTTGAGATTTAGAAATGTTTTCGTGTAGGTAAGTTTTACTTTTAAGAGATGAGCCATACATGGCACAAAGTAACAAAAATCTTTTGATCGTTTGAGGATACATCCTTGTACCCCAAACGATCTGGCGACATCCATGTCGCCCTCCCATGTAGTTGATGATGGGTGGACTCTATTTTTAGTCTTATCTATACCACTAGTCACGATAGTATCTACAGATCTAAATAACAGGTTTCAGGTTTACTATTTAGAATAATCAGATTTGAGGATGATATGAAATCATCATTGCCGGTCACGGCAAGTATTTACGCTTTATTGGTGCTGATCTGGGCGGCAACGCCACTGGCGATTGTCTGGAGCGTGGCCGAGATTCACCCGATGTGGGTGCTGATCATTCGCTATTTTGGTGCCTCGATTATTGCGTTGTTCCTGTTGAAAATCATGCGCGACCCGCTGCCTTTTGACCGTACTTCAATAAAAAGTTATCTGGCAGGCAGTTTGAATTTAATCGGCGCGCAGCTGTTTATTTATCTGGCGGCCAATTATCTGACCTCAGGGTTGATGGCACTAATTTTTGGTTTTTCACCGCTGATCGCCGGTTTAATCGGTCATGTGATTTTAAAAACCCATAAACTGGTCTGGTTGCAATGGCTCGGCATGGCCGTGGCCGTCGCCGGATTGTGTTTTGTTTTTGCTGACTCGGCAGACAGCAAGGTTAACCCCTGGGGTGTGGTGCTGATGCTGATCAGTATGGTCTCTTACATCAGCTCGATCTTCTGGGTTAAACAGATTAGTGCACCCTTGAGTCCGATGTCGCAAGCGACGGGGTCATTGCTGGTCTCTGCAGCGGGTTCACTCATTTTAGTGCCGTTTATCTGGCAACACATGCCGACTCAGTTGCCTAGCACACAGGCAATGATCGGTTTCGTATTTACCATGATCATGTCTTCAATTGTGGCAATGCTGTGCTATTTCTGGCTGATTCGCCGTCTAAATGCTTCGACTGTCTCATTGAGTAATGTGATGACGCCGGTGATCGCTCTGGTATTGGGAGCAACCTTAAATCATGAAATTATCAGCAGTCATGCTTTTGCGGGAATTGCCGTGGTGATGTTCGGGATCATCATGTATTTCTGGAAAGAGTGGCGCGAGCAGTATTTTTCCAAGCGTTAAAACTGTAAAAATTAAAAGGGCGAAAGCCCTTTTATTATTTGAGTGGAGAGTAAAGTGATTCAACAACGTGAGAGATCACGACTAAGCAACAATTTGTAAAACAACTTTCAAAAATAAATGATTAAGATTTTGATACATAAATCATTCAAGCTTGCACAAGCTTATTTAGGACAGTGTCAGGATGTCTGAATCCAATAAAATCGTAGTTTATGCAGCCCTGTTTGGTAATCTGGCGATTGCGCTGGTTAAATTTGTTGCGTCCTATATAACCAATAGTTCTGCCATGTTCAGTGAGGCAATTCATTCCGTAGTAGATACCTTGAATGAAATTTTACTGTTATATGGCATGAAAAAATCAGAAAAACCGGCAAATGCCAAACATCCTTTTGGTTATGGGCGTGAACTGTATTTTTGGGCCTTTATTGTGGCATTGATGGTTTTTGCGTTGGGTGCGATTGTGTCCATCTATCAAGGGATACAGCATATTCTTCAGCCTGAAGTCATGCAGGATCCATTAATCAATTATATTGTGCTGGGTCTGGCGATTCTTTTTGAAGGATTTTCATGGTCAGTGGCTTTAAAAACCTTTCGTAAACAAAAGGGAAATCTGGGATATTTTGAAGCCTTTCGACACAGTAAAGATCCAACGACCTTTACCGTGTTATTTGAAGATACTGCCGCCCTGGTCGGCTTGGTGATTGCGCTGGTCGGTATTTTTCTGGCGCATCAACTGAATATTCCTGAATTGGATGGTGCTGCATCGATTTTAATTGGTATCGTGCTGGCAGTATCTGCCTGGTTTCTGGCACGTGAAACCAAAGGTTTGTTACTGGGTGAAACGGCAGATCCGAAACTGCGTGAAAATGTATTGAATATTGCTCAACAGGATGCGGCAGTTTTTAGTGCTAATGGGGTATTGACTGAGCAGATGGGCGCTCAGCAAGTCATTGCATCATTGAGTCTGGAATTTAAAGATGATTTAACTTCTGATGAAATTGAAGCCTGTGTCAACCGGATCGAAGCGCAGATTAAACAGCTGCACCCGGAAATTATTGCTTTATTTGTGAAACCCCAAACCAAGGCCGTATGGCTGGAACGAACTCAAGGTCGTGTATAAAGATCTAAAAAACGCTTGAGGTTGGTATTTTGATCTCAACTTGCCTTTCTCGCACAATTGATGTGATGATACTGAGGTATGGCGAATTTCATCATAAAATCATCAATGGGCAGACATGCTTTTGTCAGCATGGGCTTATAAATATTGAGTATCATTTTGTATTTTTAGACAGAAGGACAAGAGCAATATTTTTCTAGATAATCCCAGACTTCAGCCAGCCATAAGGCCGATGAAATGCCATTTTTTTGCTAAAAATAACAAAAACATACATGATTTTCTGTGACGGATTTCATACTATGTTGCAGTGTGCCTGTTTTTAGTTTGTATGCTCATTAAAAGATGCACCGCTTGACCATTTCAAGAGGTTGTTGTCTTGCATATAGCGAATAATAAATAGTGGATGTTTATGCAAGATCTTCTCAAAACTAAAAAATTCCAGTTAATCACGGAATCCAGTTGGAAACATCTCTGGTCTAAGCCAGTGTTTGAGTATCTGCATTCAGATCATTTCGACGGAAAACAGTTTCGTAATCTTGAGCATGCATCTCTATCGCGCGGTCGCTTTGATTTATATAAATGGCTCATTACCCGAAAATCCAAGACCTGGAATGTTAATCTTGACGAGGAACGTGCCGAGTTTTTTTCTCGTCCGCGCGCATTGCCACAGCAGCGTCCAGATGCAGCTCTGGATGATTGGCAAGTCTGGTTTATTGGTCACGCCACCACATTAATTCAGATCGGTCCCTATAACTTCCTGACCGATCCGGTTTGGGCGGAATATGCCAGTCCATCGGCTTCCACAGGGCCGCAGCGGGTCATTCCGGCTGGCATTGCCCTGGATGAGTTACCCCAGATTGATGCGGTACTGCTCAGTCATAATCATTATGATCATATGGATCTGGCCAGTCTGGAATGGCTGCACAACACTTTTGAGATGCCGATTTATACCGGTCTGGGTAATGCCTGGTATTTGCCAGAACATTATACCGTGCATGAAATGGACTGGTGGGAAAGTGCCTTTTTTGAAGAGATCCGGATTGTCTATACGCCGGCTCAACATGCCTCAGGGCGCGGCATGCGCGATCAGAACTGTGCACTTTGGGGAGGATTTTCTTTATTACATGGCAAGGAACATTGTTTTTTTGCCGGAGATAGTGGCTACGCCTCACATTTTAAAGAAATTCGTAAACGTCTGGGTGCACCGCGAATTGCCTTACTCCCGATAGGAGCGTATGAACCGCGTGAACTGATGCGCGCGATCCATATGAATCCGGAAGATGCCTTTCATGCCCATCATGACTTGCAGGCCAAATGTTCACTGGCGATTCATTACCGTACTTTTCAGCTCACGGATGAAGACCGGGATGCGCCGGAACATGAGTTGCATGAGATCATCAAGCATTCTTCCAAGTTGATTAATCCGTTTTATTGCATACGTGAAGGCAAACGAATTATTGTTTAAATATTTTACTCTGTTCCTGTTGGATGAGTTGAATGGCCACTACAGAAAGCATCAGCATGGCGGTATTCATCACCACAGGATTGAATGCTGCAGTAAGTTGCAACGGGGCTGTGAATGCAATCAGCAGTAGTAATCCAGCAAGTCCGATAATATTCAACCCATGCAAGAGTATGGACCGGTTCCATTTCAGAAAGCATAAGCCAAATAGCATTTCACATCCTCCGGAAAGTCCAACCAAGACTTTGGCCAGTGCCAGCTCAAAACCCATATTTTGCCAAATGCTAATTTCAGCGGGTGATTGGAACAGAATTTTTGGAATGAGTCCCTGATAGAGCCATAGTATGACCAAAGTCAGCTGGATAGTACGCAGTGGTTGTAGGAATACAGGTTTAGGATTCACGAACAGCTTCTTCCAGAAAATGGCGTTTATTTTCGCTGGATGGAATCAGGCAATACTCGGTTTTACCAAATAGCTTGTAACGATTTAAAGCAATCACACGATACAGAAAGTCGCGGATAAAACGCGGAACCAAATAACCTGCGCTCATTAAATTAAAAGGAAAACCGAGATGCTGCAGTACTTTCAGCAAGGCAGTCGATTCGGTATAGAGTGTGCCATCTTGAATGACGAGCATCGTGGTGTAATGTTCAGTGGGCATCTGATAATGTTCGAGCAGAGCTGTACCTAAAGGCGATTGGGCGGAAACCAGTTTAAACTGAATCTTTTTATCGTATTTAATCAGAAACCGTGTCCAGCCATTGCAGATTACGCAAACAGCATCAAATAAAACAATGTCGTGTTGTTGAATGATGTCTTCAATATTTGGATGCATTGTTGTATTTCTTTTTGTGCCAGCTTGTTTCTATAGTGCTTGATGCTGCAATAAAAAACCACCCGAAGGTGGTTTCTATACATGTCTAAACTGACTTAGAGAAAGCTAGGCAAACCTTTGGCTGGATCGCTTTCACGTGCTGCTTGGGCATCTGCTACGGTCATGCCGAGTGCTTGTGCTACGCCTTCGCCGTAGGCTGGATCACAGCTATAACAGTTGCGGATGTGACGGTATTTGATGAAATCTAGTGCATCACCCATTGCTCCGGCCGTGTTATTAAACAGAGCTTGTTTCTGCTGGTCATTCATCAGGTTAAACAGGGCACGGGGCTGGCTGAAGTAATCATTGTCATCTTCACGGAAATCCCAGAAATCGGCATCACCGGTAATCTTTAATGCTGGTTCTTTAAACTGAGGTTGTTCCTGCCACTGGCTAAAACTGTTCGGCTCGTAATGTGGCAATGAACCATAGTTGCCGTCCATGCGGCCTTGACCATCACGGCGGTTCGAATGTACAGGACAACGTGCAGCATTAACCGGAACCTGTGAATGATTTACTCCTACACGGTAACGTGCTGCATCGGCATAGTTCACTAAACGTGCCTGTAACATACGGTCCGGTGAGTAGCTAATTCCTGGTACCAGATTGCTTGGTGCAAAGGCTGCCTGTTCTACATCCTGGAAATAATTTTCCGGATTGCGGTTCAGCTCGAACTCACCGACTTCAATCAGTGGATAATCACCTTTCGGCCAGACTTTGGTCAGGTCAAATGGATGATAAGGCACTGTTTCAGCTTCCAGTTCCGGCATGATCTGAACGTACATTTTCCATTTTGGATAGTCACCACGCTCAATGGCATCAAATAGGTCAGTCTGACTACTTTCACGATCTTTAGCAATCAAGTCTGCAGCTTCAGCATCGGTGAGGTTCTGAATACCTTGCTGGGTACGCATATGGAATTTCACCCAGAAGCGTTCATTATTGGCATTAATAAAGCTGAAAGTATGGCTGCCAAAACCATGCATATGACGGTAACCGGTCGGGATCCCACGATCCGACATGACAATGGTCACTTGATGCAAAGCTTCAGGTAAAAGTGTCCAGAAATCCCAGTTATTGGTGGCACTGCGCTTGTTGGTTTTCGGATCACGCTTGACTGCTTTATTCAGGTCAGGGAACTTGCGGGCATCCCGCAGGAAAAACACCGGGGTGTTATTGCCGACCAGATCCCAGTTGCCTTCTTCGGTATAGAATTTCAGGGCAAAACCGCGAATATCACGTTCTGCATCAGCTGCACCACGTTCACCTGCCACCGTTGAGAAACGCGCAAACATTTCGGTTTTTTTGCCGACTTCAGAGAAAATTTTAGCGCGGCTATATTGGGTAATATCATTGGTCACGGTAAAGGTGCCGAAAGCACCTGAACCTTTGGCATGCATACGACGCTCTGGAATCACTTCGCGGACAAAGTTGGCCAGTTTTTCATTCAGCCATAAATCCTGGGCAAGTAAAGGTCCACGCGCACCTGCCGTCATACTGTTCTGGTTGTCGACCACAGGCGCACCAGCTTCAGTGGTCAGGTGGGTGACAGGGCATTTTTTAAAATCTTGGCTCATCTTTCCTCTCCAAGTTTTGAATATCTTGTGTCGTTTATCTAGTATTCATAAAATATTGAGATATATGCTAATCAGATCAGGTTTCGCTATATTTACAATATCTTTAAATAAAGGGTGTTACAGCACAAAACGGAATTCAGGGTATAATTGAGTGAGCTCACTCAAAAAATATTTTTAAAGTTAATAAAGTTTAAAATATTGAAAATTAAATGGTTACTTTTAAAAAAGTAGCGGGTTTTCCACTCTCTGACAATATCAAATTCTATAGATCTCTTGCGAAAGTCAT
>NZ_MJIQ01000027.1:0-80304 GCF_001878775.1 Acinetobacter sp. AR2-3 | reverse complement strand
TTAACTGACTGGCATTACTGCCAAAGCGGGGTTTTTTATTGGATAAGAATAATAGACCTCTTGCGAAAGTATTATTTTAGACTTTGATATTTATTTAAAAATCAACGCTTATCACTGATTAAATTTTGACTAACGCAAGAGATACCGTCTGAAACGTCAAGCAAATTATCGAAAATTCATGCTCAATAATCTGCTTGATAAGGCTGTTGGTGTTTGAGTACACCATAACAAAGATGAACCAACTTTCTCATTGCAGCTCCAATCGCCATCATTTTGGTTTTACCATTAGCTAATAATCTTTCATTCATCCCTTTAATATGAGGATTATGCCGAGTTGCGACAATGGCTGCCATATATAAACCGGCACGTATTTTGGAAGAGCCCGCTTTGGATAAATGGCTTCTGCCATGAATGGAGCTACCTGACTGCTTTTGAGTGGGCACCAAGCCAACAAAGGCGGCCGCTTGACTAGCTCTTTCAAAAGTATGACTGCGCAAGAAACTGAGCATTAATAAACTAGTTCGATCTGCAATGGCTGGAATACTGCTGAGCAGTTCTTTATCATTTTTTAAATCAGGATTCTGATCAATGTGATCATCAATTTGTTGGTCGATACCCTGAATATGTTTGTTTAACTGTTCAATACTCTTGTGGAGAGACTGAAGTACAGGTTCCATCGTGAAGGTAGACTCTGCTTTTTCCAAACGATTCTTTTCACGTTGTAAATCTTCACAAAGAACAGCTCTTCTATCCAGTAAAGCATTCAGCAATTGAATATGTTTGGGTAAAGGTTGCCAAAAATGTAGATTGGCAGTCATCGCAAATCGAGCTAGAACCTCACTATCTACCTTGTCTGTTTTATTCAGCTTAGACATACTCTGAGCAAAATATCGAGCTCTGGCAGGATTGGTTATAGAGACTTGATAGCCCTCATCAAATAAATATTTAGCCAAGAGTTCATGATAAATAGATGTTGCTTCCATTAAGATAATGGTCTGCGTAGAAGTTGCAGCATGCTGGTTTAGCCAGATTTGAAGTTGCTCAAAACCTTTTGGTGTATTTGAAAAAGTTTTGGTTTTTCTTTTTATTTGCAGAATTTTCTAAAATTAAACAGCAATCAATTTTAGCTTTAGCAACATCAATACCAAGATAAAACATAATCTTTACCTACTTTAATTATTCAATTATTGTTTTAGCATAACCACCGTCTTTTCTTGTGAATGCAGCATCAAAGTGCTTAGTTACCGTCCAGAGTTGTGCAAGTGGTTAGGGCAAATTGTAGGTTTTATCTCTTGCACAGACTAAAAGTGTTAGGTCTATTACAAACTCTACAATTTGCATATAGTGGAAGCTAATCACTACAACCTCCAAGATACAAGGTCTAATGATTTTATATAAATATGTTGGCTTTGATGCTGGTTTAAAAATATTAGAAACAAGTACTTTAGGCTTTTCTTTGCCGCGCGATTTTAATGATCCATTTGAGGTGACGGCTTTAGCTTTAATGGGGGAAACGGTAAATGTTGGTGTAGAAACGCAAGCTGTAAGAAGTCGGTTTATCAATAAATATGCAGTATTGTCTTTAACTCGAGCCCCTTAAATCCTTTAATGTGGTCTCATTATGCAGATAGTCATAAAGGAATGGTGATCGGGATTGATACAGAGAAGGCAGGTTTAGAAAGTTTTGAAAATTATACGATACCTGCTCAGAGAGGAGAGATAATTTATGTGAATACAGTGCCACAATAATTAATTCAATAGATGCCGTGCAATTAATGCAAATTGGAAGTAAGCATCATATATGGTGGGAATCTCATGAGAGATTACTAAAACATGCTGTTATTTATAAGCAATTATGTTGGGCGTATGAAGAGGAGGTTAGGATAATGAAATGTTTGGGGAGTGAGGAATACCATTCTTATCATTCAAAGGAAGATAAGAGATTTGAGTTGGATGGAGAGCAGTGGGAAAGAAAATATATTGGTTCAAGAAGTATATTCTTAAAAAGCATCCCATCAGATGCATTTGTTGAGATATATCTTGGGGAAAATAGTTATCGTGATCAAAGAAGGAAGTATGATAATTTAATCGATGGTTATAAAGTTCCTAAAATTTTACAGTTAAAAGAATTTAGTCGGAATAATAATATTGAATTATTCACTGTTTTAGTTGATACAGAAACATGGTCTTTAAAAAGAAAAATTATTAATTCAGTTGATTTAGATTAAATAGCTGTAATTGTGGTAGCGGTTCATATATTAGAGTTCTTTTATAAATTGTATTAGTTCAGACTTGATCAGCCAATCTTTGACATGACCTACAATTCTTGAGGCTGTTGGCTCTGAAACTCCGTAACTCGTAGTAACGTGAAATAAGGTTCGGTATTCTCGCCAATAGCTTAGACAGAGCAGAATCTGATCCTTAATACTTAACTTGGGCGGTCTGCCTTGAGTTAAAACATGTTTCTTCAATTGATCAACCATTAAATAAAAAGTTGACCATGATATGCCTGTATATCGCTTAAACTGTGTTTCTGAAAACTTTTTGAATCGATGTGTTTCATTCATAAATTAGGCACGAATGCCAAGAAAATTAGAGGACGAATATTAAGCAAAATAGTGTTCAATTTTTATTTATGAAAGAAGATTATTGTATATTAACATATTGTTTTTTTAGTTAATTTATATTAATTATTGCTTTTTAGAAAGTTTTTCATAGCTAAGAAAAGTCTTGATGTGTGAAAAAGAAAGCAAAAGTTTCGACAAAATCACACATTTCTTAAATAAAGTTGCATAATTTACAACTATTTGTAAATTTCGTAACTTTGTTTTATTTTTTTGTAAGTTAAGGTAAATTATAAAAAAATAATAAAATTAGTGGTTTAATTGTTTTTTATAAAATTTAAAGATTATTTTATTCTTTTTATTTGACATAGTTAGAAATATTTTTAAATTGTATCAATTTATTTTTTGTCTTAACCTTTTATAAGTATAGGATTAAATTTTTTAAAACAAATAAAAAAACAAAAATAGAGAGTAGTATTGTGAATAATAAACTTTTGCATATTTTTAGGTCAAAGATAATAAGATAAGTTAACGGTTACTTAACTTTACTCATAATAATAAGAGTTAAAGCGTAATCGTTAAAATAACTACATATACATATTCTTTTATTAAAAAGAAATGGAGAAAATCATGAACAAAATTACACAATCGGCATTAGCGGCATTAGTTCTTGGTGCTTGTTCTACGGCATCTTTTGCAGAAGATGAAGCAGCTCGAGGTGGTTATCATCCTCCTAAACCACCAATTGACTGGAGTAAATGTAATACTTTAGGCTGTGAAAAAGAAATTCCAATTTCACTTAAAATTAATAAGAAATGTGTTTTAACTGGTGGAAATGCAATAGTATTATCTGCTGCTGGTGGAACCCAAACTACAAATTATTCAATTACAACAAATACCCCTTATGTTCTAAATTTACAAACTGCAAATGCCGGTGCTAATAATACTACGTTTGTTAAACATGAAACAGATGCATCTAAAACAATTGCTACAACAATTGTGACGACTAAACAAGGTGCTGCAGGTGCTGTTCCATTTGGTAATTCAAATCATGCTGGTCAAGCAGTTGATAATTATACACTTGCAGTTACCAATACTGCAGTTGATGCTACACAGTTAGCAGGTAATTATACCGATCGCTATCTAATTAAAGCTTACTACTAATTTATTTAATCAACCTAACCTGATATTTATGTTGGGTTAGGTTGCCTCATTATACTTTTAAATGGAAAATTATAATATGAGAAAAACAACTATATTATTTTTTTTATCTTTTTTTTATTTTTCTGGCGGGAAGGCGGATGTTGCAATTGATCCAGTGCAAATGTATATATTTAATGATAAAAAACAAAAAACAACAACACTTACTTTAGAGTCTATAAATGAAGTAGAAAAAAAGATATTTGAGGTGAAAGCATTTAAATGGGATCAAAATGATAAAGGTGAAGATGTGTTGGAGAAGGATGATACTCTTATAATTAATCCAAGAAATTTTATTTTAAAACCTAATGGGAAACAAGTTATACGTGTTGGTTCTAATCGTCCAATAGTATCTGTATTGGATGGTCGGGAAGAGGGTACCTGGCGCATTGTAATTGAGGAATTACCTCAACCTGTAAAAGAATCATCTATTACTTTCTTGATGAATTTTAACCTGCCATTATTTATTGGAAAGCAAGATAACTTAAAATTAAATTTTAATATTGAGAATGATAAGCTTATAGTTAAAAATAAAGCAGAATCTCATATTCAAATTTCAAAGTTACAAATTTTAGATTCTAATAAGAAAGAAGTTTTTACTAGTAATAATATGAAATATGCACTTAAAGATAAGAGTATTTTTTATGAGTTGGAAGGCGTTAAAATAAATAATCCTCGTAATTATTTTGTTAAAGTAATGACAGATAAGTCGCATGAGGAAATAGAGTTAAAGCTTATGGATTAAAATTATAATTAAGGATTATATTATGCAGTTAAATAGAAAAATAATTATTCTAGTTAATATTTTATTCTTATGTAATGCTAATGCTAACCAGAATCCTGATGATGAATTTTTTGCTAATCTTTGGATAAACGAGCTTGATCATAATATAGATATTATTTTAATAAAAAGTGATGATAATTTTTACATAGAGTGCAATATATTGTCGGAACGAGATATTGATATATCTAAATTATCAAAAATGGCTTCTCGGGATGAGTTTTGTCTTATTTCGGACCGGAATATTCAATCTAATTTCGATGCCTCTAAGCAAACAATTAATCTCACCATACCTACCCAACTGTTTAAATCAAGTACACAGATCTCCCAGTTGCAGACTATGCCAGAGAGAGCCAGTTTTGGAGGTTTCGTAAATTATGATTTTACCTATTTAAATTCAAAAATAGACAGAGAAACGAATTCTTTATATAACGGCCTGACAGATCTGGGTGTCTTTAAAGACTATTGGATTTTTAAGAACTCAATAGCATATTATAATCATCCTTTGAATGAGTATTTTACTCGACTCAGTACTAGTATTGACTTTGAATTTCCTAAAAGTATGACTCAGCTTACTTTAGGAGATACAACTACAGTATATAATCCATTAATTAATTCTTTACGTTTTGCCGGTTTAAACTGGGGAACTAATTTTACTGAGCGACCAAATTTTATTTATTGGAATACTCCAATCTTACAGGGAAGTGCGCGTGTTCCTTCTACAGTTGATTTGTATATTAATGGGGTAAGTATATATAGCCAAAGAGTCAGTCCTGGTGATTTCAATCTTCAAACTGGTGCACAAATTCAACAGGCAGGAAATGCACAAATTATTGTTGAAGATGTATTAGGGAATAGGAGTGTACAAAGTTTTCCTATTCTGGTGACGAATCGACTATTAAGATCTGATCTTAGTGAATATAATGTTTCATTAGGAAAGTTGCGTTATAACTATAATATAGAAAGTAATGACTATCGTAATTTTTTCTCTAACCTTTATTATCGTTATGGGGTATCTAATTGGACAACACTTGGTTCTAATTTTTCTTATAGCGAAGACTTGCAAAATTTAGGCTTTCTATGGACTCAAGCTATTAGTCATTATTTGGTTTTGGATAGTGTAGTTCAAGCTTCACACGATGAACTTAATAATTTTAATTATTCATATGGATTATCTGCTGCAAAGGATTTCGGAAGAGTTTCACTTGGTGCAAGTGCGAAATATACAGAAAGAGATTTTAAATATTTAGGTGATGACCTGGATAATTTTTATAGTTATCCTAAGTATGAATATTTAATTTATGGGGGAATGAGCAATATTCCTCTCTTGCATAATATTTATTTGAATTATGCTGCCCAGAGTTTTCATCAGCAAGAAATGCGCGTGGAAGATGAGATTCCTTCATTTTTTCAAAATGATCGTAAAACTTTAAATTTAGGGTTTAATCGTCGGCTAGGTAGGAAGGGAAGCCTAGGTTTGAGTTATTTTAGCTCATTTGGTAATGATCGGGATTCTGGAGTTGTCTTATCACTTAGCTATAGTTTTGATGATGATAAAGCAGTTTATTTTAGTCATTCAACAGATGAAAGAACTAAATTGCAATTTGTAAAAAGTAATCCTAATCAGGTTGGATTTGACTATGAAACAGGTGTAAATAGACTCGAAGATGAAACACTATATAATTTCAATGGGCGATTGAAAACAGATGTTGGGGATTTAGGTTTTTATCATATAGAGGGAGATAATGAGTCTGAATCACAATTAAACTATCGTGGTGCGGTTGTTTTTCTTAATAATAAATTCAATTTTACCAAGTTGGTTGATAATGCATTTTCTGTTGTTAGTGTGGGAGATTATCAGGATGTCGATGTTTTAAGGTCTTTATCTGTAGTAGATAAAACGAATAAGAAAGGCTATACCTTTGTTCATGATATTATTCCTTATGTAAATTATGATATTGGTTTTGATCAGAATCAATTACCAGTCGAAGATAAGATTCCTTATGCAACCAAGAGGCTTACTGCTTTAGATCAGCGGGGGTATATTATTAATTTCCCTATATATAATACAAAACAGGTCACGATTTTGCCTGTAGATAGTAATAATCATAAATTCACAGCTGGTTCAGAGTTATATATCGATAATGATGGTGGGGAGGTTTATCCTATCTCATCGAACGGTACGGTCACTCTATATGGGCTTATTCCAAATACTTACAATATTAAAATCATCAGCACCGAATCTAAAACTTGCTTTGCACAATTGACGGTTACAGAAAATCAAAAAGAAGAAAGCGGACTATCTACGCTTATCTGTAAATAAAGGATGAAAAATAATGAAACTTAAATTTACTGTACTTGTGTTCTCTCTATTATTAACCAGTCTAAGTCATGCCCAACGTTGTCAGATTGATCGATCGACAGCATCAGAACTCAAATTGAACTCCTCTTATCTGAGCCAAGCTGCGACTTCTTTTATCGTAAGGTGTGATAGTAGTTATGCTATTCAATTTAATTCTAGAAACTTAACCAGCACTAATGGCAGTAGTTATTTGGTTAATGAGCACAATCATAAAATAAGAACACAAATGTATATTTCTGGGGCGACCTCATCCCGTTGGAATATGCCGATATCCCAACCGGCAACTAGCCTAAGTAAATTTATTGTATTGGTACAACTAGCTGAACAACCTTCTGCTTTGACCCCAGCTGGAGTTTATAAAGACAGTTTATATGTGGATCTTATCTACTGAATTCTTTTAGTTGGCTCTTAAAAGAGAATTGGATTTTGGTCTATTTAAGTCCTTTAACCAGATTTTGAAGCTTTCTGACTGGATTTTTTAGGCATGAGCTATGGTTATGAATAGGTGAGTTAATTTACTCTTAATTGTTAGCCAAGTTAATTAGATATCTCTATAAGTACATCAACTTCCGAATAAAATGAGAGAAGGGGGGTAATATCATTAAAATGCAATAAATAAGCATTAGACTTTAGCTTAAAATATAATCACATAGGTGTGATATGGAACAGCCCTGCACCTCAGCGTTATCGAAAAAAATGTCTGCACTTCAAAATATTAGCTTTGACTTAAAACAGTTGCGACAGCAAAAAACAAAAATGACCCTGCCTTTGGAAGAGTTGACTCGTCCTCGTCTCAAAATAGCCATTGTGACTGAAACCTGGTCTCCTGAAATCAATGGGGTTGCCCATGCTTTATTGCAACTGTGTAAAGGATTACAAAAACAGGGACATAAGATTTTATTAATACGTCCAGAACAACGACAAGCCTGTAACGATTTTAAACCACATAGTGAATGTCTGGTTAAAGCGCATTGCCTTCCTAAATATAGCAATTTGCAGTTTGGTAGACCGCAATTTCTAAAAATCCATCAAGCTGTTGAAATTTTTACACCTGATATTATTCACATTGTGACCGAAGGCCCTTTGGGTCTGGTAGCTCAACAGCTTGCAAAATTCCATAAAATTCCAGTCTCTAGCGGTTTCCACTCATCATTTCAGGAATTTAGTCGGTTTTTTGATTTGGCTTTTTTACTGAAGCCAATTCAAGGCTATTTAAAGTGGTTTCATAATAATACTGATTTGACCTGTGTCCCGAGTCGAAGCACGGCTCAAGCCTTGAATCAGTTTGGTGTAACTTGTCCCTTGGCAGTTGTGGGCAGAGGCGTCGATCCAGATACATTTTCACCAAAGTGGCGATCACCAGATTTGCGCTATGCTTGGGGAGTTTCAAACGAGACCCGGGTGATGTTGTATGTCGGACGGCTTTCTCCTGAAAAGGAAATTGACGTGCTGATCAAGACCTATTTTGTGCTGCGCCAAGTTCGTCAGCAAGATATACGTTTGGTAGTGGTTGGAGATGGGCCGGATCGCACTCGACTGCAACAACTGAATCAGGATGGCAGTATTGTTTTTACCGGTAGCTTGACAGGAGAAAAACTGTCAGCGGCGTATGCCAGTGCAGATGTATTCTGTTTTGCCAGTCAGGTTGAAACCTTTGGAAATGTGGTATTGGAAGCGATGGCCAGTGGCTTGCCAGTGATTGCTTATGATTATGCTTGTGCAAACTTGCATGTGCAGCATGGTGAAACGGGATGGTTGAGCAGACTTGGACATCAGCGGGGTTTGATTCAGCAGATGCTCGGACTGCCTGATCTGCAAAGATTACAGCAAATGGGTGCACAGGCACGTAAAAAAGCCGAAAAAGTAGGCTGGCAATATCCAGTCCGGCAATTTGAACAGGCACTGTATTCACTGGTACAGCAACAGGAATACAGGATATAAAACAAGAAAGGAGCACCAGTGTGAAACTCCAGAATGTAAAGATTAAATTTTTAGAAATCGATTTGAAAGGCTGTGTTTATCTGAATCATTTTTCGCATTCAGTCCGTATTGCCACTTTTTTTAAAATGATTAGCCGCTTAGGAAATGGTGCATTTTGGTATTTCATGCTGCTACTGGTTTGGATCATGCAAGGCTTGATCTATACCGTGCAGATTGTTTATCTGATTTTGGGAAGTACTATAGGTACTATGATTTACAAGGTGCTTAAAATCAAAACCGTACGGCCACGTCCTTATCAGGTGCATCAGGTGATCCGTTTGGGTGAGCATCCACTGGATCATTTCAGTTTTCCTTCCGGGCATACCTTGCATGCCGTGATGGCAACCACCGTTTTAGGTTATGTCGCACCTTTATTACTGATGCTGATGTTGCCTTTTACGATTCTGGTCGCAGTGTCCCGAATGGTGTTGGGATTACATTATCCAAGTGATGTGGCAGTTGGCGCAATTCTGGGTGGCATGATGGCAATTGCCATTGTCCTGACCGCACCTTATCTGAATATTGTGCTGTAAAAATAAGTGAAAGCCGGAGCAAAGGCTCGCAGATTTTCACAGATTTGTTAAAGTACAGCATCAAAGCAATTATGGTGAGAAATAGAGATGGGTTTACGTTGGACTGACACGCTCGATATCGCGATTGAACTCTACGAAGCGCATCCAGATGTGGACCCGCAGTGGATTCGTTTTACTGATTTACACGCCTGGGTGTGTGCCTTGCCTGAATTTGAAGATGATCCGACCAAGTCTACCGAAGGTCTGCTTGAAGCCATTCAAATGGCATGGATTGACGAGGCACGCTAAGCCCTCATCTTAAAAAAGCATTTTTTTACAGATGAAAAGCAGAAAAATGCGCATTATCTCGGTATAATGCGCCAAATTTTCATGTCAACAATTGACTTAAGGAGCCTATCATGGCTATCGAACGTACTTTATCTATCGTAAAACCAGACGCAGTTGCTAAAAACCACATCGGTGACATCTTTGCTCGTTTCGAGAAAGCTGGTCTTCAAATTGTTGCAACTAAAATGAAACATTTGACTCAAGCTGAAGCTGAAGGCTTCTATGCTGAGCACAAAGAACGTGGTTTCTTTGCTGACCTAGTTGCATTCATGACTTCTGGTCCAGTTGTTGTTTCAGTTCTTGAAGGCGAAAACGCTGTTCTTGCTCACCGTGACATCCTTGGCGCGACGAATCCTAAAGAAGCTGCTCCTGGTACTATCCGTGCAGATTTCGCTGTAAGCATCGACGAAAACGCTGCTCACGGTTCTGACTCTGTAGCATCTGCTGATCGTGAAGTTAACTACTTCTTCGCTCAAACTGAGATTGCTCCACGTACTCGTTAATTCGCAGTATTCAAGCCAGATAAGTGTTATTATACTTATCTGGTTTTTTTATTCTCTGAATAATTCTTTGCTCACATATTGAGCTTCTCCTTTTATCTTTAGACATGGTTTAGGTAATACACATGAGTACTGAAGCAGTCGCTGTATCAGCAGTTTCTGAGCCGCAGCAACACACTCCATCCGCTCCAGCACAGGCAAATACTGTCGAGAAAGTGAATTTACTTGGCATGTCACGTCCGCAAATGGAAAAATTCTTTGAGGACATGGGTGAGAAGAAGTTTCGTGCCGGGCAGGTGATGAAATGGATTCACCAGTTCTTTGTGACTGATTTTGCTGAAATGACCAATATTTCCGGCAAACTGCGTGAAAAACTGGAAAAGATTTGTGAAATTAAAGCGCCTGAAGTGGTGCATAAAAACTATTCTAAAGATGGTACCCGTAAATGGGTATTCCGTGTTGGCGACGGTGAAGGTTCCCTCGTCGAAACCGTATTGATTCCTGCTGAACATCGCAGTGGTTTACGTCACACTTTGTGTATTTCTTCACAAGTGGGCTGTGCACTGGACTGTTCATTCTGTTCGACCGGTAAACAGGGTTTTCAGCGCGATTTGACCCAGGCAGAAATTATCGGTCAGCTCTGGATGGCAAACTATTCCTATATGGAAGATGTGCCTGTACTTGAGCGTGAACGTTCAGTCACGAACGTGGTGATGATGGGCATGGGCGAGCCATTACTCAACTACGATGCAGTATTGAATTCAATGCGCATTATGCTGGATGACTTTGCATACGGCATGTCAAAACGTCGTGTGACTTTATCGACTTCTGGTGTGGTGCCGAAAATCGATCAGATGGTCAAAGATATTGACGTGGCGCTGGCTATTTCATTGCATGCGCCAAATGATGAACTGCGTAATGAGCTGGTGCCGATCAATAAAAAATATCCGCTTGAGCAGCTGATTGCAGCATGTCAGCGTTATATTGCCAAAGATGGGAATGAAAGTTCACGTAAACACGTGACGATTGAATATGTGATGTTAGATGGCGTGAATGATCATCCTGAACATGCGCAGCAAATGATTAAGCTGTTAAAGAATTTACCAAGCAAGATTAATTTGATTCCTTTTAATCCGTTCCCGCATGCGCCATATGGCCGCTCAAGCCGCAACCGGATTATTTCTTTCCAAAAAACTTTGTCTGATGCCGGTTTTGTGTGTACGATTCGTCAGACACGCGGTGATGACATTGATGCCGCGTGCGGACAGTTAGTCGGACAAGTTGCTGACCGTACCCGTCGTGCGGAACAGTGGAAAAAGAAAATTGCGCAATCGAATGAGATCATGCGCTCACAAGGATAATAAGAGGTCGCCAGTTGAGAAATCTAACATCAAAGTTTGCTTTGATTTCAACAGTATGTGTGTCTTTGGTTTTAGTCGCGTGTCAGACGCCAGATCTGGGTCAGAAAGACCCTGAAAAGGCCACCAAAGTCCGTACCCAATTGGCGGTAGAATATCTGAGAACAGGTGACCTGGATGCAGCTAAACGTGCGCTGGATCAGGCACTTGAAAGCAGTCCGCGTGATTCTCAAGCGAATATGATGATGGGCGTGCTATTGCAGCAGGAAGGTAGTAAGCTCAATCTCGAAAAAGCAGATCATTATTTCAAGCGTGCGATTTCGGCAGATCCGAAAAATGCACAGGCGCGAAATAATTACGGCACTTATTTATATCAGCTTGAACGCTATAATGATGCGATTGAGCAGTTTCAAATTGCCGGTGCCACTTTAGGTTATGATCAACGTTTCCGTGCATTGGAAAATATGGGACGGATTTACCTGAAACTGGGTGATACAGCGAATGCTGAAAAATCATTCAAACAGGCGCTACAAGCCAATCGCGATTCTTATATTTCAATGTTAGAGTTGGCAGAAATATTTTATTTGAACCAGCAGTTCCCGGCTGCGACACAAATGTATCAACAGTTTGTACGTGGTGTGGGACAGAAAAATCAGGGTGCCCGTGCACTCTGGATTGGCATTCGCACTGCGCGTGCCGGGGGTGATCAGTTGGGGATGCAGGTATTGGTCAACCAGTTACGTGCACTTTTTCCTGAAAGCCAGGAATACCAACGTTATTTGCAATTACAGTACAGTACTGAGGCCGTATGGAAGTAAATCCTAATTCACCATCGAATCATTCGAGCGTAGCTCCAAATGCGTTAGGAAATATTCAACGTCCGGGCGAGTACTTGCGCCAGATTCGTATCAATCAGCAGCGCAATCTGGAAGATGTAGCGAAAGAGCTGAATATCCCGGTCAAAACCCTGACTGCACTGGAACAGGACGAATATAAGTCTTTGCCTGAAGCGACCTTTATTAAAGGTTATTACCGGACTTATGCCAAATTTCTGGGTGTAGATGCGTCTAGTATTATTCAGCGTTTTGATGAAATTTATACCAATGATACCGGGTTGCTGCCGAATCATGCCCTGAACAATTCTCCTATTAAAATTATGGGGAAATTGCCAGGTTCCAAGCGTGACCGCAATCGTAAGTGGTTAAAGCGCATTTTTATTACGCTGGTATTGCTACTGATTTTGGGCGCACTGTTTGCCATGATTCAGAACTGGTCGAGCAGTAATTCACAAAATAGCAGTGAAGTCTCTGGAGTAGGCGCTTCTAATGTCGAGATTCTGAATCTGGATACAGGTGCCGCACTTTCCGGTGATCAGCTGAAACTTGATTTTAACCGTCCGACTTCGGTGCATATAGTCGACTCGGCGGGTAATGTTCTGGCAACAGGCCGTCAGGCATCGAGCTTGCAGCTGAATGGTGAAGCGCCATTCCAGATTCGTCTGGATGATGCATCGGCTGTATCACTCAGTTTAAATAATGAAAATATTTCATTGTCACCCTACACTGTGAACGGAAAAGCAGAATTCCGTTTATCACCTTAATAGATCAAGAGTAGAGCAGAACGATGATCGTAAATCCAATTAAACGTCGTCCAACACGTAAAATTCGTGTGGGTTCAGTTTATGTGGGTGGTGATGCACCAATCAGTATCCAGTCCATGACCAATACTGAAACTTGTGATGTGGCAGCTACGGTTGCACAGATTCAGCGCTGTGTAGATGCCGGTGCAGACATCATGCGGGTTTCTGTGCCTACCATGGAAGCCGCGGCGGCATTTGGTGAAATTCGCAAGCAGGTCAATGTACCTTTGGTCGCCGATATTCACTTCGATTATAAAATTGCTTTGGCAGTTGCGGATTTGGGTGCAGACTGCCTGCGGATTAACCCGGGCAATATCGGTTCGGAAGCGAAAATCCGTGAAGTGGTGGCCGCAGCACATCATAACGACATTTCCATGCGGATCGGTGTTAATGCCGGCTCACTGGAAAAAGATATTCAAAAGAAATATGGTGAGCCGACTGGTCAGGCTTTGCTTGAATCTGCGATGCGCCATATCGATATTTTAGACCGTCTGGATTTCCAGGAATTCAAAATTTCAGTCAAAGCCTCGAATGTGTTCCTAACCATGGATGCGTATCGTTTGCTGTCACAGCAAATTGATAATCCGCTCCATCTGGGTGTCACGGAAGCGGGTATTTATCGCACCGGTTCGGTTAAATCTGCGATCGCTTTGGGTGGTCTGCTGATGGAGGGTATTGGGGATACCATGCGTATTTCCTTAGCCGCCGAGCCTGAAGAAGAAATTAAAATTGGTTTTGATATTCTGAAATCGCTGGGTCTGCGCTCCAACGGGATTAACTTCATTGCCTGCCCAAGCTGTTCACGTCAGGAATTTAATGTGATTTCGGTGATGCAGCAACTTGAAGAGCGTTTAGAAGATATTCGTACCCCAATGGATGTCTCTGTCATTGGCTGTAAGGTCAATGGGCCGGGCGAAGCTAAAGAAGCGGATATTGGTGTCGTAGGTGCAAGTCCGCGTTCACTGGTGTACCGTAATGGTGAAAAGAGTCATTTAATTGATACGAATCAATTGGTTGATGAAATTGAAACCATGGTTCGTCAACGTGTTTCCGAGCTTGAAGAAGCTAAATCTAAAGAAATTATTCGTACAAGTTTTCCTGAGTAGATCATGAGTTCAATCGTCGCAATCAAAGGTTTTAATGACATTCTCCCAACGCAAACCCCAGCTTGGAGACGTCTTGAACAGCATCTATCCGGTTTGATGGATGCCTATGGCTATCAACAAATTCGTTTGCCTATCGTAGAACAGACCAACTTGTTCAAACGTTCGATCGGTGATGCAACCGATATCGTTGAAAAAGAAATGTATACCTTCCTCGACAAGGGTAATCCGCCTGAATCATTGACGCTACGTCCTGAAGGGACGGCGGGTTGTGTACGTGCCATGCTGGAGCATAACCTGCTGCGCGGTGCGACGCCTCGCATCTGGTATATCGGACCCATGTTCCGTTATGAAAAACCGCAAAAAGGCCGTTACCGTCAGTTCCATCAGTTTGGTGTGGAAACCTTTGGTGTAGCAACGCCAGATATGGATGCAGAACTGATTCTGATGACGGCGCGTCTGTGGAAACGTATGGGTGTGGCAGACAAAGTTCAATTAGAACTCAACACACTCGGTGAGTCGGATGAGCGTGCAGCTTACCGTGCAGCACTGGTTAAGTTTTTAGAGTCACATAAAGCGGATCTGGATGAAGATTCTCAGCGCCGTCTGACCACGAATCCACTGCGTATTCTGGATTCTAAAGATGCCAAAACACAAAGTATCTTAGAAAATGCACCGAAACTGCATGATTTTATGGGTGAAGAAACTCTGGCGCACTTTGCCCAGTTACAGCAGTATTTGACTGATGCAGGCGTGAGCTTCGTGATCAATCAAAAGCTGGTACGCGGTCTGGACTATTACAACAAAACTGTTTTTGAATGGACCACAACCCATTTGGGTTCACAAGGTACAGTTTGTGCCGGTGGCCGTTATGACGGCCTGGTGGGACAGCTTAAAGGAAAGGCAGATCAGTCTGTTCCTGCAGTTGGTTTTGCCATGGGTATCGAGCGTTTATTGCTTCTGCTGGAACAGGTTGAAGACAATACCCCGACACGTGATTGTGAAGTATTCCTGGTGGCTGAACCGACTTCTCAAGGTAAGGCTTTGGTCATTGCCGAACAGATCCGTGATCAGCTTGAAGCAGCAGGCAGTCAGGTTCGTCTGAAAGTAGGCTCACAAGGTTCAATGAAATCGCAAATGAAAAAGGCCGATCAAGCCGGTGCTTTGTATGCAGCGATTTTGGGCGAGCGTGAACTGGAAGCTCAGGCGTTTACTGTGAAAGAGCTGGCAACCGCAGAGCAATCGAATGTACCATTTACGGACTTCGTTGCATTTTTTAGTACTAAAATTTCTTCAAAATAATCGATAAAACATTAGGAAAAGGGTAATCTCATGAGCGCAATGAGTGGTGATGAACAGTTTGAAAGCTTAAAATCCTTTACGAAGAAATATGGTTCTTCGATGATTACCGGGATTTTAATTGCGCTGATTGCCTTTTTTGGATGGGAATATTGGCAGAAGAAAAACTTGGCAGAGTCGCAAATGCACACTGCCAAGGTTCAGCAGTTGATGGATGATGCGCAGGCATCGAAAGGTGATGGTTTTGCCAAGTTGTCTGAAGCTGCGGACAAGATTGTCAAGGAAGCACCTGATTCAGCTCAGGCGATTCAGACCCAGCTAGTGATGGCGAAATTGGCTTATGAAAAAGAAGATTATGCTGCGGCCGAGAAAGCGCTACAGAAAGTTGAAAACTCGAAAGTAGACGATAAAGGTCTGGTTCAGGTCGTCAAACTTCGTCTGGCTTATGCACAACTGGCACAGAAAAAATATGATGCTGCATTGAAAACTTTAGAAGCGGTTACTGAGCCTGCATTTAAAGCAACTGCCGATGAAGCACGTGGCGATATCTATGTTGCCAAAAATGATATTGAAAATGCTAAAAAAGTATATCAAAGTGCATGGGATGCTTTGATTGAACGTAAAGAAGAACGTCAGATTTTACAAATTAAGCTCGAAAGCGTAGGCGTATTGGTCGATGATCCGGAAATCGAACGCCCAATTATAGAAACACAAGCGGAAGAAGCTGAATGAATAGAAAATACAAAATTACCTGTGCCTTGACTGTTTTAACGCTTGCATTGGCTGGCTGTGCGGGTAAAACCAATAAAGTTCCAGAAGTAAAACCGAATCCACTTCCAAAACTGACTCAAGCCAAAACCCTGGTCCCTGTATTTTCCACCAGTGTGGCTTCGACAGATGCTGCTGATCCGTTGCGTTTACGTCTGGATGCAGATAATGGTGTGGTCTTTGCAATTGATTCGAAAGGCGAAGTGTCTGCATTTAAAGGCAAACAGCGTCTGTGGCAGAAAAAAGTCAGCAAAGACAATTTAAGTTCTGGTGTTGAAGCTGCTGAAGGTCTTGTTGTCGTGGGTAACCAGAAAGGTCAGCTGTTTGCGCTGGATCAGCAAACCGGCGAGCAAAAATGGACTGCGCAATTGACGGGTGCTTTACTGGCACCTTCATTAATTCATGCTGGTCGTGTCATTAGCGTGAGCAATGACGGCACAGTATATGCGCATGAAATTGCGACGGGTGCGCAAGTTTGGACTTATAACTTACCTAATGTACAATTCAGCCTGCGTGGCATGGCTGCACCTGTTGCATTAGATGCTCGTAATGTACTGATTGCATCTTCCAATGCTTATATCTATGCACTGGATGCCTTAAGCGGTGTGCCAAAATTACAGCGTCGTGTCGCAGTGTCGGATGGGCGTTCTGATATCCAGCGTCTGGTTGATATTGACGGGGAACCGGTCGTTGCAGGCCAGTTTGTGGTGACCACCAGTTATCAAGGTCAGGTGACTGTGCTGGATTTAGCTTCACAACAGGTGGTCTGGAGTGAAGATGCCAGCAGTATCCAGCGTCCAGAAGTTGTGGGCAATGGTGTATTTGTGGCGCAAACCGATGGCAAAATCAAAGCCTTTGAAATTACCTCGGGTCAACCGCTTTGGGAAAATGACCAGTTGCTGAATCGCAAGTTAAGTAATCCGGTGATGCTGGGTACTGATCTTGTAGTCGGTGATCTGGATGGTGTCTTGCACCTGATTGATCCGCGTACCGGACAGATTACTGGTCGTTCGAAAACCTCTGGGGAAGTACGTAGCTTACGCGTCATCGACAACCAGCTGTATGTTTCCACACGCAAGGGCGCATTAAGCATTTGGCAGAACCGTTAATTTTAACGAGCCTTATGCTAAACTAGCCACAACCGTATTTTGTGAACGCGGGGTGATTGAAAAATCAATGCCCCGTGTTTTTATTTAGGGTATTTCCCCCTTATATCTTCCTATACTTTCTGATGTTCAGGCCACTTTGACGCCTGATATTGAATAAAGGTTACTCTATGAAACCCGTAATTGCGCTCATTGGTCGTCCGAACGTCGGAAAATCAACGCTGTTCAACCAGATTACCAAGAGCCGTGACGCATTGGTGGCAGACTTTGCAGGTCTGACACGCGACCGTAAATATGGCGATGCAACTTATCAAAATAAATCTTTCATTGTGGTCGATACTGGCGGTATTGGCGAAAATGAAGGTGGGATTGACTCGTACATGGCAGAGCAGTCCAAGACTGCTATTCATGAAGCCGACATCATCATTTTTGTGGTTGATGCGCGTGCCGGACTGCTGGCTTCTGATGAACAGATTGCCCGTGAATTGCGTACTTTAGGCAAAAAAGTCTTTCTGGTGGCCAACAAAGTTGATGGCGTACATGCTGAAGCTGCCCTGGTTGAATTCTATAAACTGGGTATGGGCGAGCCGCTACAAGTGGCAGCCAGCCATGGTCGTGGTGTTCAGCAGATGCTGGAAGATGTACTTGCTGATGTACCGGAAGATGAAAATCCGGAAGAGCATGACAAAAACACGGGTCTGCGTTTAGCGATTATTGGTCGTCCGAACGTCGGTAAGTCAACGCTGGTGAACCGTTTGCTCGGTGAAGAGCGTGTGGTGGCATTTGACCAGCCGGGTACAACACGTGACTCGATTTATATTCCATTCGAGCGTGATGGCCGTCAATACACCCTGATTGATACTGCAGGGGTGCGCCGTAAAGGTAAAGTTGATGAAATGATTGAGAAATTCTCGATTGTTAAAACTTTACAGGCAATGAAAGATGCCAACGTAATTGTTGTTGTGGTTGATGCGCGTGATGGTATTGTTGAGCAAGATTTGCATTTGATTGGCTATGCGCTTGAAGCGGGTCGTGCCATGGTCATTGCAGTCAACAAATGGGATAACATGAGTGAATATGATCGTAAGCAATGTAAGCTCGATGTAGAGCGTCGCTTCGATTTTATTCCATGGGCCAAAGTACATTTGATTTCTGCATTGCATGGAACGGGTGTGGGCGATCTTTATCCATCGATTCACCGTGCTTATGATTCATCTCGTTTGAAAGTGTCACCAGCAAAAATCACCCAGATTTTAAATGATGCGACAGATGCCCACCAACCGCCTATGGTTCAGGGTCGTCGTATTAAAATGCGTTATGCGCATATGGGTGGGCAGAATCCGCCAACGATCGTGATTCACGGAAACAAGGTGGATAAAACCCCTGCGGATTATCGCCGTTACCTGGAAAACGTGTTCCGTAAAGTGTACAAGCTTGAAGGTACGCCGATTAAAATCGAATTTAAAACCTCTGAAAACCCGTTTGAAGGTCGTAAGTCTCAAGTGGATGAGCGTGCAGCTGCACGTAAACGTCGTTATGTACAGAAGTTCAAGAAAGCCGAGAAGAAATTTAAGCGTTAATTTTATAGTTTAAATTTTCCGGATAAAAAGCCTGCGTAAAGCGGGCTTTTTTTATTACCTATAAAAATATTTTTTAATCAGGCTTAATTTTGAATTTAATAAAAATAAAATATTCTTTTAATTATAGTTATTTAGTATAAGTATCAATTTAATATTTATGTGATATGTATTATATTTGTGTGAAATTGTTAATTCAGTCGCAAAAATGAAAATTGACTGAAAAAGATCATAATAAATTACTACCCAAATTTGCGGTGGTGTGAGGGGAACATGAAAAAAACTGCATTGGCCTTAATCTGTATGATGGGCTTACCAAGCCTTGCATGCGCTGAAATGATCAAAGTGAATGGTGAGGGCAGTAGCCCCATTATAAAAAAAGATCCAATAGGAACACGGAATCAAGCATTGAATCTGTCTCTTATACACATCTCCGAGCCCACGAGACCGATCAGTATCTCGTATGCCGNNTATAAGAGACAGGTATTATATTTGTGTGAAATTGTTAATTCAGTCGCAAAAATGAAAATTGACTGAAAAAGATCATAATAAATTACTACCCAAATTTGCGGTGGTGTGAGGGGAACATGAAAAAAACTGCATTGGCCTTAATCTGTATGATGGGCTTACCAAGCCTTGCATGCGCTGAAATGATCAAAGTGAATGGTGAGGGCAGTAGCCCCATTATAAAAAAAGATCCAATAGGAACACGGAATCAAGCATTGAATAATGCAAAAACTGATGCAGTCATTGCTTTAATCAAAAAAATAAATGGCCCTCAAGCCATGCAGGATGCCGAACTCCATCTGGCAGATATTGTGAAACAAGTTGACAATGGCTACGTATTTAATCGTGGTAGTCAAACCAACAATAACAATGAACTGGTTACTTCTATTTCAATTGAAATGGATGATCAGGAGTTTCGCCAGATCTTAAATGATCTGGGTTTATCCAAAAAGAATAGCCGAACCAGTCCGATCATGATCGTAATGGATGAATATTTTGGTGTACCGCGAGATAACTCAAAACCGGTGAAAGAGTTTACGTCGTACTTTTCTGACAAGAGCTATGCCTATGATGAAAAGGCCAGCTATGACGCGAAAGAAAGTGCAAAAGCCAGTGAAAGTTCATCATATTCATCAAAAGGCAAATCAGCTTCGGCTTCAGGCTATGCCTATGGTAATTACTATGGTGCAGGTGCGGGCGTTGCTGCACGTTCATCAAGTCACAATAATTCAGGTAAATCTTCTGCTTCAGCAAGTTATAACGCCAGTGAATCAGCACATTATAGCCAGTCTGAACGCCAGAATGATATTCAAAATTTTGTGAAATATGTGGAATATCAAACCCCGTCGACCACACCTGAGCGTGAAAATCAAACGTTAACCTCAATTGCCCGTGCAGCATCTAAATATGATCTACGCTTAATGGATTCGGATGTGTTTCGTAGCCGTTATCTCAAAGGCAAGAGTATGACCATTCAACAATTGCTGGGTGATGCAGAGCTGGCAAAACTTGCAGTGGCTGCACGTCAGGAAAAAGCGGACTGGTTTATGGTCGGTAGCTCTTATATTTATGACCGTGGTCGTTCAGGTGCAACGGGTCAGTTTGTTTGTGATGGTGCACTCAGCTATAAAATTTATTCAGTCGATGATGGCACACTGATGGGCGGCGATACCCGTACTGAATCATCCACGGCTGCAACGACAGATACTTGCCGTACCAATGTTGCCCGTAAACTGGGTGAAATGACGCTATCTGAAGTCGGCCCGCAAATCCTTGCCTATTCGAAAAACCGCAGCATGTATGGTAAGGAAATAACCCTCTTTGTAAAAAGTGTATCGGGTAGCGTATCTAGCCGGTTAGGGGATGACCTGTACGTGGCCTTAGATGAAATGGATGGTGCGGAAAATATCGATATCCGTACCCAGGATGGCAAATTGGTCGAGATGACCATGACTTATAAGAGTGAAAAGCCGTTAAGTGCTGAACTTGCCAAAGCATTGCGCCGGGTAAATCCTGTTCTGTCGAATGCAGAACGCCTGCAAGCAGGGAATACCATTACTTTATGTATTGGTGGTACCCAATGCAAATAAGCATGAAAAAAGCCATGCTTGCCATGGCGCTGATGGGAACGGCTAGTACACAGGCCAATATTCAGGTTTTTCCGGCGAAGGGAATTTATGGGCTGGAACTGCCTTGTCGTCAATCGGCAGAACATATAGAAGCAAACGCATCATCGATTTCCTGTGACTTTAGCAGGGCTGTATCTAGCGAGACGATTCGTACTCAAGTTGCACAGGCTTTCGAGCAGCAGCTGAAACAGGCCTTGCAAGATCAGGTGGTTACTTCAATTTCCCAACAGAATAAACATCGAAGCTATGTGGCCTCTCTGGAAGTTTTGCGGGCCAGCGAATATGTAGTGCAAAAGGAATCTACAGCCGAGATTTTTCTGCCAGTCACTTTAAGTTTAAAGTTGACCAATGTCTTGTCTGGAGAAGTGATTTATACCGATAGCGCTACCTTATCTCAACCTATACAGGTGCTGTCGACTGATGTCGAGGCGGCTACAACCCGTCAGGCGGTCCAGCAGAAATTTCAAAGTAGCTTGCTGTCCTTGACCCAGCAATTGACCCAGGATCTGCAGAAAAAATTTAAGGTTTCTGAAGTGCAGACTAAGGTGATTGACCGCTGGAAGTCTTATATGGTTTTGGATAAAGGCTTTAATCAGGGGATTGCCAAAGATGATGAGCTGAGCTCGGCTTCAGGAGATTTAATCCGGGTTGTCCATGCTGATAGCGATTATGCTGTGGCATTGCCTGTATTGATGAGTGGTAATTCGAGCCAGTTTAGCAAGATTTCAGCCAATACCCGTCAGGCACTGAACAAGCCTAAAGCTTTGGTAGTGGATGTTTTGACTTATCAAGGTGAGTCAAAAGACCTGATTGAGCAGATTTTTTCTGATGCGATCGGAGAAAATGCATCCTTTACCCTTACACCAGTCAACAAACGTTATAGCGTGCTCGCACAGAGTATCAGTGAGCAGACGGGTTTAACTAATCAAGAAACCCAGCATCAGCGTGAACTTCCTGAATTTTTTATTCGTATTAATGTGATTCCTGTAATTGGTTATCAGCAGCAAGTCGGCAAAAT
The DNA here is from genome assembly GCF_001878775.1 of Acinetobacter sp. AR2-3. Taxonomy (NCBI): domain Bacteria; kingdom Pseudomonadati; phylum Pseudomonadota; class Gammaproteobacteria; order Moraxellales; family Moraxellaceae; genus Acinetobacter; species Acinetobacter sp. AR2-3. Next base: position 58,054 of record NZ_MJIQ01000027.1, on the reverse strand, counting down.
GACTGAGCAACAAGTGGTACATAGTGAAGTCTTTGCTGAAATGATTGATCGTTCTGGGCGCGTGATTTATTCGGCGCATGCAACTGATGAAATCAGTGAAACCATTTCACAAGGGATGGGTTTTTCACTGGATACGCGTAAAGAAGTGGCACTCAAAAATGCCTTGGTGAAGCTGGGTCAGCAATTCCAAAAAGAGATTCAATTTACCCGTTCAGATTTGCAGGTATCCAGTGGTGGTAGCGAGACCATCACGATTCAGGATGTAGGCGAGCGTTTGACCACAGGCATGAAAATTCATGTGTATAACCGTGAAAAAGTTGCTCAGCGTCAAGTGTTAATCCCGACCTGGGAAGCTACAGTCATTGAGCGTCAAGGGGCTAAAGTCAAAGCGCAGCTTGATTTTCCTGTGAGTGGAAATGACCGTCTACCGGTACGTTCGGGTGACAGCATCTTGGTGGATAGCCATGCTGCTGTGGGTGAGTCGAAACTTGCCCGTGTACTTTGCCCAAGCTTGCATACCGATCAAGTTGGAGAGATTCCATTTTATGGATTTGGTCCGCTGATTTATCACGCATTTACCAGTCAGTCCAAACGTCCATTTTATGCCACAGGTTCAGGTTTTAAAGGTCAGACCAGTTTGGAAACATCAATTATAAAAATGACTGAAAATGCCGGCTTTAAAAAACAGCTTGATTTGAAACTGTATGTGCCTAAAGACGAGTGCTTACAGCCAGCCTTCAAGATTCAGGTTCAAGAAGATTCTATTAAATGCAATGCAGACAAATCCAGTTGCGATGCCACTTTAGTTTTGGCAGGTGGAGCGCGGCGTTTTAATACAAAACAGGAACGTATTGGAGCTGTCGGTTTACAGCAAGAAGTCAGTTTAAAAGGCATTGATATCACCCATCGTCATGAAATGTACAACATTCAGATGTTCAAGGCCTTACCAAAAATTTTAAATCAGATCGTGCAAAAAGCCGATGCAGTTCAGTAAGGAATTATAAGGGGAAACATTATGAAAAAAATCGCAAGTATCTTGATCTTGGGAAGTGCTGTATTGGCATCGCAAAGTCATGCCGGTCTTGGAACACTGAGTAGTCTGGCATCAAAAGCAGTTGAAACAACAACAGGCACATCTTCACAGAATCTGGATTTGGCGGGTTTTCTTAAGCAGGCACAAGCCACCAATGCCATGTTTATTCAAAGCCGAACGACACTGGCAACCCTGTTTGCTGAGCGTAAAGACAGTGAAGAGCTGAAAACCAAATTAAACAGCTTGAAAACTACCTCAGACGTAAAGGAAAAAGAGGCAATCCAGAAAGAGATTACCAAATTGACCAATGATGTTCTGGATGCATCAAAAAAGGATGAAGCGGCGACACTGGAACGTATTAATGCATTAAGTGTAAGCCAGAAACAGCTTCTAGTTAACTCACTTACTAACTTTGCGATTGCGGGCTTGTCTGCACGCGAACTCGTGCTTAATAGTAAGCAGGTGTCTATGCAAATGCTCAGTAATCCGCGTAGTGTCAGCGATAGCGGTATGTCTTTTATGGATGCCAAAGGTCTATTAGGTGATGTGACTGGAATTGCAAAAAACGCAACAATGGCATTGGTGGAGTATCCGCAGTTGATGAAAAAAGCGGGCTTGAACTTTAAGGCGCCAGAATCTGCAGCAGCAAAACCAGTTGATATTTCTGATTCAATCTAAGCAATATGAGTCTAGCCTGTTTTCGAACAGGCTTTCTTTTTTTATCTGGCGACGTAAAATGAAAAAGTCCATCTGTTTCTATGAGCTTTGCATTGTCGCGAAATATTCAAATTTATCTACAAAAAATAGATCAGTTCTTTTCGATTAAACCGCCTGAATCACGGGTAGAGCAAATCAAAAATCGAAAACTGGCAATTTATGCGCGACGTAACCAGTTGCTGTCAGATCAATTCAATCATCCGATCCAATCTCTGGATTTCACCATCACTGAATATGGCAAGCCTTATTTAAATGACTATCCGGATTTCAGTTTCAATCATAGCCATAGTCAGAATTTCTACGTCCTGGCAACGAGCAGAGATGTCCAAAACTTAGGAATTGATATTGAAGAACTGAGTCGTAAGGTTCGTTTCGAAGCCTTGGCACAGCACGCCTTTCATCCCGAAGAACTCAAAACTTGGCAAACGCTGGCTTATGACCCTGAATACTGGTTTAAAGTCTGGACGATTAAAGAGGCCGTGTTAAAGGCATCAGGCTTGGGAATCCGGATCAACCTGAATGAGCTCAATACCAATATCCATCCTGAGCAAAATGGTGGGCGCTGCGAACATCCAGAGATTGGCATCTATGCCTATCAAAATTATACGCTTGCTGGCTGCATGCTCACCGTGGCCTGGCAAAGTGAGGATTCCTGCAAGGGATTGAGATTTCCTGTGATCCAGATTCATCACACTGTCTAAAACAGAATCAACCCAAATATTTTTTATTTTCTAGAAATGATCAGATTACTCAGCCGATTCACAAATTGTGGACTCATCCGCGATAAATGAAATAAAAACTGGCTTTTGAATCCGACAGGATGATGGGTGGCTTGCCAGATGGAATCTTTGAGTTCTGCCAGTTTAAGAATATCTTGTGCAACATCTTCTGCTTTTAAATGCACGCCCATCTTTTTGATGCTTTCTGCCTGCATATCTTTGACCATGGCGGTACTGACGAAAAGCGGCATAACATCCAAGACTCGAATCCCATAGGGTTGCCACTCAATATCCAGACTTTCAGTCAGGCCACGCACTGCAAACTTGCTGGTGGAATAACTGCTTAAATCGGCTTGGCCATAAATCGCCGAAGCTGAAGATAGATTGATGATGCGGGCAAATGAAGATTCTTTTAAATAAGGGAAAGCGGCATGACAGCCGTTCATGACTCCTTTAACATTAATATCCAGAGTCCGATGATGCGCCATAATATCAGTTTCTTCAAAAGGGCCTGAATATAAAATCCCGGCATTATTGACCAGAATATTGATTTTCCCCGCCCAGGCCGAAAATTCAGACAAGGCTGTTTCCCAGGAAGCATAATCGGCCACATCGAGAAAGCCGGCTTTGGCATGTTCGCCCAGTTGCTGGGCCAGCTGTTCAGCCTGTGCTGTATTGATATCATAAATACCGACTTTATAGCCGTGCTGGTAAAATAACTGGGCGGTTGCTGCCCCAATTCCTTGTGCTGCCCCACTAATCAATATACTGTGCATGTGTTTGATCTCCTTATTGTCTTTTTTTTTTGAGCATAACAAGAAACCGGCAGATTGACGCGATTATTTGGTAAAAAAAGAGGTTTTTGAAAATGGAACAACTACTTCAGGTCATGCGCGAATTACGTGAAAAATGCCCATGGGATCAGCAGCAAACTCCCGAATCGCTGACCAAATATGCGATTGAGGAAGCTTATGAAGTCGAAGCAGCAGTCCGCTCTGGAAAAGTCGACGATGTCCGCGATGAGCTGGGTGATTTGCTGTTACAGGTGGTGTTCCAGTCGCAAATGTATAGCGAGCAGGGGGCATTTGATTTTCAGGATGTGGTGCAGGCTATTACCGAGAAACTGATTCGTCGTCATCCACATGTATTTCAGGCTGAACAATTTGCAAAAATGAGTCCGGAAGATGTGTCTGAGCTATGGAAAGAAATCAAACAGCAAGAAAAGCAGGGTAAGCCGCGTTCACGCCTGGATGATATTAAACATGCACCGGCTTTGGTACAGGCCGATGAAATTCAAAAAAATGTCGCTAAAATCGGTTTTGATTTTCCTGACATGGCCAGTGCCTATGCCAAGCTGGAAGAGGAGCTGGCTGAATTAAAAGAAGCGGTAGCTGGACAAAATTCCGATGAAATACAGGAAGAATTTGGCGACTGCTTATTTTCTCTGGTGAATGTTGGTCGTAAACTTGGCATTTCCAGCGAGATGGCATTATTGGGGACGATCCATAAATTCCGGACCCGCTTTGCCTTAATAGAAGATCAGGCACAATTACAACAATTAGACCTGGAAAAGCTGTCATTGGCTGAACTTGATCAGCTGTGGGAACAGGCTAAATTAGAATTAAAACAAAGAGCGGCACATGAAAAAAATACCTTATCAAATCGGTCGAACGTGGATTAATCTTCTTCTGAGTTGCTGGCTGGGCTTTATTTTTATCGGAACAGCGCATGCGACTGCGACCGATTATATGGAATGGAAGACCCAGCAACAGCAACATGACGCCCGCCTGAAGAAAAAAACTGCCGCTACGGCTTCATCGGAAAGCAATCACTATCTGGCGAAGCCTGCATTATCGGCATCTTCCGCTGCTAATAAAATCAGTTTGAATAATGCAACAGTGGAGCAATTACAGCAGCTAAATGGTATTGGTCAAAAAAAGGCTGAAGCCATTATTGAACATCGGCAAAAAAACGGAAAATTCAAAAGCATTGAAGAGATCCAGCTGGTCAAAGGCATTGGGCCGGCATTGTTTGCCAAAAACAAGGCCAAATTGGCCTTGTAAGGCGACAGCATGGATCATGACTAGCTGATTGATTTGACTCGCAGGATTGACATAATCAAATTGCCCTTTAGGCGTGTAAGCGATATGATTAGCGTCATCTTAGAATTTTACGTTCAGACGTAGGAGACAGCGTCTTTTGCAAACTTTGCGCGCGTCAAAATGTGGTTTATCAACCGCTCAATTACCTTCTTATATTCTCGATGTGATTGATGCCTTAAACAAGGCAGGCTATGAAGCTTATATCGTGGGTGGTGGTGTTCGAGATCTGATGTTAGGTTTGAATCCTAAAGATTTCGATGCAGTCACCAATGCAACCCCGGCTCAGGTCAAGGAAGTTTTCGGACGGCGTTGTCGAATTATCGGACGACGTTTCGAACTGGCGCATGTCTATTCAGGGCGGGAACTGGTTGAAGTGGCAACCTTCCGTGCACCACCAAAAAAAGCAGTGACCTCGGCCGCGGGGATGATTCTGCGTGATAACAACTGGGGCAGCATCGAGCAGGATTTTGCCCGCCGTGATTTCTCCATCAATGCAATGTACTACCAGCCGCGTAAAAGCATTGTGCTGGATTTCTGCAATGCAGTGGATGATATCCACAGCAAAACCTTACGCTTACTCGGTGATCCGACTTTAAGATTTGAAGAAGATCCGGTGCGGATGCTGCGAACCTTACGTTTTGCCGCCAAACTGAATTTTAATATTGATGAAGCGATTCTGGATGTCTTTACGCCGGAAATGACCCAGTTGCTGCGTGATGTTTCTCCGCATCGACTTTATGATGAATCACAGAAACTGTTCACCATGGGACACCTGAACCGTGTCTTGCCAATGCTGATTGATTTCGGCATCTGGCAGCAGTTATTTGCAGATATCAAGCCTGAAATTACGCCATTTATGGAACGCGCTGCGAAAAATACCGATCAGCGTATTTCGATCGGCAAGACCATCAATCCGGCATTTTTCTATGCGGTATTGTTGTGGCAGCCATTCCTGGAGCGTTGTGAATTCTATCTGAATAAAGGTGTGGTAGCGGCCGAAGCCCGTGCCCAAGCCGGTCTCGACGTATTAAAACGTCAGGCAACCCGCACTATTATTCCACGCTTTGCGGAAACTTTTATTCGTGAAGTTTGGGAAATGCAGACCCGTTTGCTGAATCCAAAACCACAGCAAATTGAGGCCTTGTCCAGTCATGCGCGTTTCCGTGCCGGCTTTGACTTTTTGCTGCTGCGTGAAAAATCAGGCGATGCAACTGCCCAAGGCATGGGCAGCTGGTGGGATGCTTACCAGCAAATGAGCGGTGACGAGAAAGAACGGGCCATTAGCCAGTATAACCGTCAGCGTGCCAAGAGCCGTCGCAAGGCGAGTCAAGAAGAACATCTGGACCAGAAACTGACCCAACAGCAAGATCTTGCCGAGATTGAGCCGTTAGTGAATGAACCTGAACCACGCAATCGTCGGGTGCGTAAAGCCAAGTTTGAAGACAAGGCGAAACCTCTGTCGCATGTGGCAGCCAGTGCCAGCGGTGAAATTGGCGCAGATCATCCGATTATGAAACGTCAGCGGGTAAAACGTGATCTGAGCCAAGTGGTATTTGGACCAACACAATGATCGTGACATATATTGGCCTGGGCAGTAACCTGGGCGATTCACGCCAGATTCTGGCAGAAGCTGTACAGAAACTGGCGACCTTGGGGCAGGTGAAAACTTCGCATCTGTATCAAAGTCCACCGATGGGGCCACAGGATCAGCCGAACTATCTGAATGCAGTGGTGCAGTTAAATACCGATCTGGCTGCTTTAAGCTTGCTGGATCGTTTGCAAGCCTTTGAGCAGGACGCAGGTCGGGTACGTTTGCGGCATTGGGGCGAACGTACACTGGATCTAGACTTACTAATCTACGGCAATGAGCAGATTCAAAATGAACGCTTAACTGTGCCGCATGTTGGAGTATTAGAGCGTGATTTTGTCCTGATTCCACTTCTGGATATTGATCCTGAAATGCAGGTTCATGGACATAGATTAAAAGACCTGGACATCGTCAAACAATCGACCCTCGCGGTACTCGATGACAGCAACTGGGCAAATATTTAATTTTTAAGTGATGGTAGTTTCGACAGAACTTTCAAGCATAGAGGAACATTTTCATGGTCAGTCTGAGTGATTTAAGACGCTTTAAAGCAGATGGACGCAAATTTTCATGTCTGACTTGCTATGATGCCAGTATGGCCAAAGCCATGGAAATTGCCGAAGTGGACAGCATTTTAATTGGCGATTCTCTGGGAATGTCAATTCAGGGGCGTGATTCGACTTTGCCGGTCACGGTTGCAGATATGGCTTATCATACTGCTGCGGTACGCCGTGGTAACCAGCATGCCTTTATCATGACTGACTTGCCATTTATGAGCTATGCCACCTTGACTGATGCCTTACAAAGCTCGAAAACCGTGATGCAGGCCGGCGCGCAAATGGTGAAAATGGAAGGTGGTGCATGGCTGGCAGATACCGTGCAAGTGCTGACCCGTAACGGTATTCCGGTGTGTGTGCATTTGGGTCTTACTCCGCAGTCGGTACATGTCTTTGGCGGTTATAAGCTGCAAGCCCGTACTCGTGAAGCGGCCGATCAGCTGATTGCGGACTGTAAGGCAGTGGTAGAGGCGGGAGCTGCACTATTGCTACTTGAGTGCGTACCGGCACAGCTTGGCCAGGAAATCACAGAACTGTTTCCGCAGATTCCGGTCATTGGCATTGGCGCGGGCGCAGCCACAGACGGCCAGGTGCTGGTGGTTCAGGATATGCTCGGTTTGACCTTTGGCCACACTGCAAAATTTGTACGTAATTTTATGCAAGAACAATCGGGTGCGACCGCCATTCTGGATGCTTTTAAAGCGTATCATGCTGCAGTTTTAGATGGATCTTTCCCGGCACCAGAACAAACTTTTCAGGTTGAATTGTAAGATGAAAACAGAAACCACCATTCAGGGCTTAGCGGCATCATTAAATCCGGCGCGTACCAATCGCAAGATTATCGGTTTTGTACCGACTATGGGCAATCTGCATCAGGGACATTTAAATCTGGTGCGTGAAGCGCGTAAGTTGTGTGATGTAGTGGTGGTCAGTATTTTTGTCAATCCAATCCAGTTTGGACCCAATGAAGATTTTGACAGCTATCCGCGCACGCTTGAGCAGGACCAGCAGCTTTTGGCAGAAGTTGGTTGTGACATCGTGTTTGCGCCGACGGTTGAGCAAATGTATGGTAAAAAACCGCGTCTGACCAATATTAGTGTTTCTGACATTACCAATGATTTATGCGGTTTGCAGCGTCCTGGCCATTTTGATGGCGTGGCGGTGGTAGTCACTAAATTGTTTAATATCGTACAGCCGAATTACGCCTTCTTTGGCCAGAAAGATTATCAGCAATTGGCGGTGATTCGTCAGTTTGTACAAGACCTGAATATTCCACTGGAAGTGATTGGTGTGCCGATTGCCCGTGCAGAAGATGGCCTGGCTTTAAGTTCGCGCAATGGTTATTTAAGCGAAGAGCATCGTGCAATCGCACCGGTCATTTATCAAAGCTTGCAAAAAGCTGAACAGCAATTACATGCAGGCGTGGAGCTGGATACGGTATTGGCGGAGATTCGCCAAACTTTAACCGATGCCGGGTTTGTGGTGGATTATGTTGAAGTCCGCACTCCAGAATTACAAAAAATTCATACGTTTAATCAAGATCTTGTGTTATTTATAGCAGCAAAGCTGGGGAATACACGTCTGATCGATAACCTGCAGGTTAAATACACTGCCGGCTAAGATGAAAGGGTAGCATGCATGAAGCGCATTTTAATTGTCACAGGACAATCTGGTTCGGGTAAATCATCTGCATTACAGGTGCTTGAAGATCTGGGTTATTACTGTATTGATAATTTGCCTTTGGCATTGCTTCCCGAAATTGTGGCAAAACTGGACAGCGAAAACAATCTGGAACAGTTGGCGCTGGGTGTCGATGTGCGCAGTACCCGGGCAGATTTACAAGAATTTGATCATGTATTTGAGCAACTACAGCAGCATGGTTCGGTCGATATTATCTATCTGACCACACAGGATCAGGAACTGATAGCACGCTTTAGTGCCTCGCGTCGGCCGCATCCTTTAGCGTCACGCTTTAAAAGTCTGAATCAGTGTATACAGGAAGAAAAAATCCTGTTGATGCCGATTCAGTTGCGTTCTACGGTACATATCGATACCACCGACAAAAGCGTGCATGACCTGAAACATACTTTATTGTCCAAGCTGGGACAGGCCGATAATCTAATTTTAATTCTGCAATCCTTTGGTTATAAGCATGGCATTCCACTGGATGCCGATTATGTCTTTGATGTCCGGCATTTGCCGAATCCGCATTGGGAACTGGAACTGCGCAAATTTTCAGGGCTAGATCAGCCGGTGCAGGCGTTTTTACAAAAGAGCGATCAGGTCGAGGACATGTTCAATGATCTGTATCATTTTCTGGGCAAGTGGTTGCCGACCTTTGCCGAAGGGCATCGTCATTATATGACCGTGTCGATAGGCTGTACCGGTGGTCAACATCGTTCTGTTTATATTGTGGATAGACTAAAAAAAGCCCTTGAGGCAAAATGGTCTATTCAAGTCCTCCATCGAGAAATGAAGCACTGGTCATGATTGATACGACAGTTGACGTAATTAATAAACTGGGTTTACATGCACGCGCATCTGGTAAACTGATAGAAGTTACCACCAAATTTCGTTCCAGTATCCAGATTGGCAAGGCTGACAAATTGGTAGATGCCAAAAATATCATGTCATTGCTCATGCTTGGTGCAGGCAAGGGAACAACTTTACGCTTAGTGATCGAAGGAGCAGATGAGGAAAAAGCCTTATCTGAAATTCAGGCACTATTTGCAGCAAAATTTTATGAGGCAGATTAATCGTGGCACGTCGACCGAACAGTTTAACTGAAGAAGATTTTGATTCTTTAGAGGGACGCGCAAGTAAGACCGAACAGAAAAAAGCAGTCCAGCGTATGGCTGCTTTAGGTGCGCAGCTTGCAGAGCTGAGCGCTAAACAAATTAAAAACCTACCCGTAGATGAGCGTTTGATTGACGCCTTGCTTGATGTGCAGGCAATTAGTTCGCATGAAGCACGTCGCCGTCAATTTTCACGGATTGGTAAATTATTACGCAATGAAAATGAAACGGTAATTTTGTCTTATTTAACACCTAAACAAGGTCTTAAAAAGACAGCCCAATTACAGCGTTGGGTGGATCGAATTGTCAAAGATGGAGATCCGGCCATCAATGAATTTACCAAAACCTATAATGCGACAGAGCGTCATACCTTGCGTCAACACTATCTTCGGGTACACCGTGATTTAAAGAATCAAGCACCTGAAGAAGAAGTGAATGCTTCTAAATTAAAGCTGTTTAACTATGTACAGCAAGTGGCGTTGATTTCTGACAATTAAGCAGCCATGTAAAAAGGCGGTCTTTTTTAGGCCGCTTTTTTTATAACTGTTTTTAATCCGATTAGCCTGACTTGGACATGCATAGTCTATAAGTGGTCTATCTTAATATTACTATTCCAGCTTCTAAAACTGCATTGATGATAAAAAATACAAAATTTCTGCAATTACTTTGTTAATGAATGTAAAATCTTTACAATTCTCAGTGGCTCTTTTGGCCTATTTTTAGTCAAAATCCTGATATTTAAATATTTTGTAGGCTGGAATTGTTAAGATATTTTTAAAAATTAAAAGATAATTCTGAGTGTTATTAGATAGATGAAACCTGACATAAAATTTCTTTTTAATCAGAAGGTCAAGTTATATAATTGAAAAATCATTAGCTTTTACTCCAAATAGAGTAAAAAGCGATAGTGGGTATTTTTTAGTCAGTAGTGTGTTACAGTAAATACAAATAAACATGCTTATTTTAGGTGAGATATATTAATTTCAAATACTTATGTAAGTTTTTTTCGAATAGTAAATTTTCAAGTTATTCTTAATCAATTAAATATCAGTGCTTTGCGGTTAAGAATGTATCTGGATAGAAACAGGTTAACAAATCCTTTAACCTATAGGTGAGTTTTCATCGTTGAGTAAATATAGAATCTTTGTTATTGATTGTATGAATTTGGTCGGCAGTGTTTTCTATATTCCATAAACATTCAGAGAGGCAGACATGGAACTAAAACTGCTAGAGGTCGGTCAGAATACGGAGCAATTAAGCTCGTGCCGTATATCTCTCATTTTAGGTGTCTATACCTCCAATAACCTATTAGACACCTTTTGTAAGATCGCCCGTAAAATTTTAAACGTTAAAACCAGTATTATCAGTTTCCACATGGAACCCTATATCTGGTACAGCTGTCCGCGCGGTTTCCGGGCCTTGCACGCCCCGCAGAACGTGAATCTGCCTGCGTATCTGCAACAGTCAGATGTCATTGACCAGATGCATCCTGCTTATACAGAACTGTCAAATTATGTGAAAAATCTCGGTGTAGCGCATCAGAGATTAGTCGCCTTTAATTTAAAATCAAGTAGCGGTGTGTCTTTTGGACAGGTCATTTTCTTTGATGATCAGACTGAAGGGTTTGATCAGGATGATATTGCCACTATTAAACAATTTGCTGAAAGTTTAGTGATTCGAATTCAGCTCAATCAAGAACATACTGAACTGAAAGAATTATATGAACAGCAATGCGCACTCAACTTCAGTAAAACCAAATTTTTCCAGATTATTGCGCATGACTTGCGTGCACCATTTCATGGTTTACTGGGCTTTTCCGAAGTGCTAGCGCAGGAGCGTGACACACTGGATGAATCCAGTATTCAGAGTATTGCGGATTATTTATATGATAATGCACAATCGACCTATAACCTGCTGGAAAGCCTGCTGACTTGGGCGATGGCAGAGGGTGGACGCTTTGTTTATCATCCGATCAATTATGAATTGAAACAGTCCAGCAAGATTGTATGTGGTGTTCTGAAAAGTTTGGCCTTAAATAAAAAGATCGAACTGGTCGATAATATTCCTGAAGACATCAAGGTACATGCGGATATCAACATGATTACCTCTGTCTTGCAAAACCTGGTGTCGAATGCGCTTAAATTTACCCCGGTGAATCAAGGCGGTAAAGTGATTTTAGCTGCAGAGATGGAAGGCGAGCAGGTCAAGATTACGATTCAGGATACTGGCCTGGGCATGACCGAAGAACAGATGCAGAATCTGTTTAAACCGACTTTGGGTGTCAGTGTCAGAGGCACAGCTGAAGAGAAAGGGGTAGGTTTGGGTCTGGTACTCTGCAAGCGCTTTATTGACCTGAACCATGGTCAAATTGCTGTAGATTCCAAAGAGGGCCGTGGTACGACCTTTACTGTGCATTTGCCGATGGTTACCAATGATCATCAGGCGCTAGTGCTTGAAGATGTACATGCCGAGCAATCTTAAAAGGTAAATTTCAAACTAAAACATTCCCACTGAGACAAAACTCCTGCTATCTTTAGTGTGAAAGAGGACTCCACCCAACATTAGGGTGGAGGTGAATTTCACGACTTTTTTTTAGTGCAATATGATAGAATAATTTGCATTAAGTTTCTGTATCTAAATAGATTTAAGGCGAAATGAAGATCAACAAAGCGTACAAATTTAGGCTTGAGCCTAATGCGGAACAGGAGCTTGTTTTAAACAAGTTGCTTGGCTCTGCACGTTTTGTTTGGAATCAAATTTTAGCTGTTTCGTTCGAGATGCTTGCTAATAATGAGCGAATCAACAAAGTTAATTTAGTCAATAAAATTCCTGAATTACGCAAAAAACCTGAATGTGCTTTTCTAGAAAACAGCTCAAATGGCGTTTCACTCCAACAAAAAGTTCGTGATCTTGGTGATGCTTGGGGGAAGTTTTTTAACAAAAAGGAACAAGCTAAGTTAAAGCAAAAACCATTTAGAGCTAAGAAGCCACGATTTTTTAAATTATCCGATGGTGGTGAAGTTCAACTTAGAACACTTATGCCACGATTCAAAAAGAAATCTGATGGTTATGATTCCATTCGTATTGTTCAATTTGGCAGATATTGTTGGGTTAAAGGCAACCAAGTTAAGTTACCTAATGACATTGGCGTTGTGAAATTCAGAAAATCACAAAATATTGTGGGTGAGATTAAGAACGTCACAATCTCAAAGCATGTCGGGAAATGGTATGTGTCATTTGGTGCTGAAAACACAGTAGAAGCACCAGTCCACCCATCAAAATCAGCCGTTGGCATTGATTTAGGTGTTAAAAAGTTAATTACAACGTCTAGTGGTCAAGTATTCGACCCGATCAATAGTTTCAAGGCCAATCAAGTAAAGTTGGCTAGGCTTCAGCGCAAGCTGAGAAAGAAAAACAAGTTCAGTCAAAATTGGAAAAAGCTGAATCTCAAGATCAATACATTACACCATCATATTGCCAATATTCGGCATGACTACTTGCACAAAGTCACCACAACGCTCAGCAAAAACCACGCAATGATCGTAGTTGAGGACTTAAAAGTAGCCAATATGTCGAAGTCAGCGAAAGGCTCAATCGAGAAAAAAGGAAAGAATGTTAAAGCCAAGTCCGGCTTAAATAAATCAATCCTGGATCAAGGTTGGTCAATGCTTGTTAATATGTTGGTGTACAAACAGCAATGGCGAGGTGGTTTACTCGTTAAAGTTGACCCTAAATATACAAGTCAGACTTGTAGTTCATGTGGTCACGTTGCAAAAGAAAATAGGCCTACTCAAGCAAACTTTAGTTGTGTCGAGTGTAGCTTTGGCGAGAATGCAGATATTAATGCTTCTCGCAATATTTTGGCGGTAGGACATACCGTTTTGTCTGTGGAGGGTGGATGCGGTAAAGGTCGCCTTGCGAAGCAGAAAGCAAGTGAAATCCGTGAGGAAGTCACCTAAGAGCTTTTACTTTTAGAATCCCCCACTTGAACATCGTGAAAGTGGTGGGAGTATGTCAAAACTAAGCAGAATGTTTCAGGGGAAGAGTTGAGTGATGAATGCGGCACAATTGCAGAAAACCTTAAGAGCTAGCCAATATACCGAACAGGTATTGGCCAATCACCAGAGTCTACTGGAACAGGATTATGCAATTGACCAGTTTCAAGGCTCACTCAGTCGGGAATATATTGATCAGCTGGTGCAGCACTGCATCCTGAATATAAGCGATGAAGCAACGTGGATGCGCGCAATGCGTATTTTGCGGGCTCGATTGATGTTTCGTTGGATCTGGCAGGATGCCAATCAACTCACCGATGTCATTACCCTCACCCAAGAACTCTCCGATTTTGCCGATGCCTGCATCTGTGCAGCGAAAAATTTTGCCCGTATTCCGGTCGCTGCCAAGTATGGCCAGCCGATTGGCTATAACGGAAAAGTCCAGGATCTGATTGTCATCGCGATGGGCAAACTCGGCGCCCAAGAACTCAATCTTTCCAGTGATATCGACTTGATTTTTGCCTTCGATGAGCAGGGTGAAACCGATGGGCGCAAATGTATTGATGTGCAGCAGTTTTGCATCCTGTGGGGACAGAAACTGATTCATTTGCTGGATCAGATCACGGCGGATGGTTTTGTATTCCGGGTGGATATGCGCCTGCGTCCCTGGGGCGATGGTTCGGCACTGGCCATTAGCCATGCGGCCTTGGAAAAATATCTGAGCCAGCATGGGCGTGAATGGGAACGTTATGCCTGGATTAAAGCGCGTATTGTCAATCCAAGTCCAGAAGGCGACGAGCTGCTGGAGATGACCCGTCCATTTGTATTTCGCAAGTACGTCGATTACAGCGCTTTTGAAGCCATGCGCGAAATGAAAGCCATGATCGAGCGCGAAGTACAGCGCCGTAATATTGAAGATGATATCAAGCTCGGAGCCGGTGGCATTCGCGAAGTCGAATTTATCGTGCAGGTGTTTCAGCTGATTTATGGCGGCGCCAAACTTGAATTGCAGGATCGCCAGTGTCTGGTAAATCTGAATCATCTGGATGATGCCGAATTGCTGGATGAACAGGCGGTGCAGGATCTGGAAGATGCCTATTTGTTCCTGCGCCGGGTTGAGCACGCGATTCAGGCACTGAATGATCAGCAAACGCAATCACTACCGACAGAGCCAGAGTTAAGGGCGCGTATAACGGACACACTTGGTTTTGCGGATTGGGACAGCTTTATGGCATATCTCAATGAAAAGCGTGACAAAGTGATGTATCAGTTTGATCATTTAATCAAGGAAAATGGTCCTGACACCTTGGTTGAAAGTTTTTCCCAGTTGGAAAAGAAACTCAAAGAAGTTTTGGACGAGAATGCAAAGAATCTTGTCTATGAGTTTTGGAATGGGCATGCCTTAAAAAAATTACCAGCCAAAGCAGTGCAGCGTTTAAAAGCTTTTTGGCCACATTTAATCGAAGCAGTTTTACAGTCAGATGATCCGCAGACCGCACTGGTACGACTGATGCCCTTGGTGGAATCAGTAATGCGCCGTACGGTATATCTGGTGATGTTAATTGAGAGCAAAGGCGCATTGCAGCGTCTGGTTAAAATGGCAACGGTTAGTCCATGGATTTGCGAAGAACTGACTCATTATCCGGTACTGCTGGATGAATTCCTGTCAATGGATTTTGAATTGCCAAAACGTCAGGATCTGGAAGATTCCTTGCGCCAGCAACTGTTGCGCATTGAAGTTGATCAGGTCGAAGACCAGATGCGGGTCTTGCGCCTGTTTAAAAAATCCAATGTACTTGCTGTAGCCGCCAGTGATGTGCTGGCAGAAAGCCCGTTGATGAAAGTTTCTGATGCCTTGACCGATATTGCTGAAGTATCGGTGAATGCAGCGCTGCATCTGGCCTATCAGATTGTGGCGAAAAAGCATGGTTTTCCACTGGATGCAGAAGGGCAGCGCTGTTCAGTCGAGCATACTGCTTTTGCAGTCATTGGTTATGGTAAAGTCGGTGGTATTGAACTGGGTTATGGCTCGGATCTGGATCTGGTCTTTATTCACTATATGGGTGAACAGGCCGATACCGATGGACTCAAGCCGATCAGTGGTTTTGAGTTTGCCATGCGTGTCGCACAAAAGTTTATGTCCCTCATGACCACGCAAACCCTAGATGGACGCGTATATGAAGTCGATACCCGCTTGCGTCCATCGGGCGAAGCTGGGCTTTTGGTGACCAGTTTGAAAGCCTTTGAACAATATCAGTTCAAGAGTGCCTGGTTATGGGAGCATCAGGCCTTGGTGCGAGCCCGTCCGATTGCGGGTGAAATGAGCTTGCGGAAAAAGTTTGAAGTCTTGCGCCGGGATATTTTGATTCAGCCTCGCGATGAAAATTATGTACGGGCAGAAGTACTGAAAATGCGTCAGAAAATGAAGGAGCATCTCGGTTCTTCTAAAGAGCAAAAAAAAGATGGTATTTTTCATTTAAAACAAGATGCAGGTGGTATCGTAGACATCGAATTTATGGCACAGTATGCGGTGTTGGCCTGGAGTGGGACGAATAAAGATCTCGCCCATTTCTCCGACAATGTACGAATTCTTGAGGATGCCGCAAAATCAGGTTGCTTATCCAGCGACGATGCGACTGCTCTGATTCAAGCTTATCTCCGTGAACGCGCCGAGAGCCATCGCTTAGCCCTTGCAAATCAATCCATGCAAGTGTCTGCAAGCGACTGGCACGATACCCGAATGACCGTTTGCAAGTTATGGCAAAGACTAATTGATCCAAGTGCAGACTTTGTACTGGATAGTGAATAATTGTGAGAAATTGGAGTTTGTGGCATGAATTTGGCTGATCGTGATGGTTTCATTTGGCAAGATGGACAACTAGTTGACTGGCGTGAGGCAAAAACTCACGTATTAACACATACTTTGCATTACAGCATGGGTGTGTTTGAAGGTGTCCGAGCTTATGAAACCCCGAATGGAACGGCTATTTTCCGTCTAAAAGAACATACCAAGCGTTTGTTGAATTCTGCAAAAATTTATCAAATGAAAGTTCCATTTGATCAAGCAGCATTAGAACAGGCTCAAATTGATGTTGTTCGTGAAAACAAATTAGCGTCTTGCTATTTACGTCCAATTATTTTTATTGGTTCTGAAAAACTCGGTATCGCTGCAACTGACAATACCATTCATGCCGTAGTTGCGGCATGGAGCTGGGGTGCTTACCTCGGTGAAGAGGCGATGGCGAAGGGAATTCGCGTAAAAACGTCTTCATTTACCCACCATCATCCGAACGTGACCATGTGTAAGGCTAAAGCATCAGGTAACTACACCTTGTCGATTCTTGCGCATCAGGAAGTGGCGCATTCAGGTTATGATGAAGCAATGCTGCTCGACCCGCAAGGCTATGTATGCCAAGGTTCAGGCGAAAACGTATTCCTGGTGCGTGATGGCGTGATTCATACGCCTGATATCGCAGGTGGTGCGCTGGATGGTATTACCCGTCAAACGATTATTACGATTGCTAAAGACTTGGGTTATGACGTAATTGAACGCCGTATTACCCGTGATGAGTTCTACATCGCAGATGAAGCATTCTTTACCGGTACTGCTGCAGAAGTAACACCAATCCGTGAATACGATGATCGTCAAATTGGTGAAGGTGTGCGTGGTCCAATCACCACACAAATCCAGAAAGCATATTTTGATGCAGTTCAGGGCAAAGACCCGAAATATGCACACTGGTTAACGTATGTGAAGTAATTAAGAATTTACTGATTGAAAAAACCTCTCATTTGAGAGGTTTTTTTTAACGGATGTACTTATTCTGCTGAACTTATGTCATCATATTCAGCATCAAGAAGATTTTAAGATGAGCTTAGGCATACGCAATGAGTAACATCGTTATTTGTATGAAATGGGGAACCAAATACGGTTCGGAATACGTCAATCGTTTATACAATATGGTTAAACGACATACGACAGTCGACTTTAAAATGGTCTGTCTGACGGATCGTACTGAAGGCATTGATCCTGCAGTACAATGTTTCCCTATTCCACCTCTGGCATTGCCTGAGGGTGCCCCTGAGCGTGGCTGGAACAAGCTGTCCACTTTTGAACCTGATTTGTATGGTTTAGAAGGCAATGCATTATTTCTCGATCTTGACGTGGTGATTGTCGATAATATCGATGAGTTCTTTACCTATCCGGGCGACTTTCTGATTATTCATGACTGGAAACGGCCGTGGCGTATTACCGGTAACAGTTCGGTTTACCGGTTTAAACTGGGTGCTTTCCCAGGTCTGTTACCTTATTTCCGTGAAAACTTTGATGAAATCCGTAAAAAATTCCGGAATGAGCAAGCCTATTTGTCTTGGTATGTAGACCGTGAAGGTAAACAGACCTATTGGCCAGAAAGTTGGTGCAAGAGCTATAAGTATCATTGCCTGCAAAAAATCCCGATGGCTTACTTTAAGCCCCCTGTGAAACCTGAAGGCGCTAAAATTATTGTATTCCACGGTGAAATTAATCCGCCAGATGCAGTGAATGGTGGTGGTGGGAAATGGTACCGTTATGTATTGCCATCGCAGTGGATTAAGGATGCTTGGCAGTAAGTTATAGAGTTTATTCAAGCTAATTGTTGATTAGAAGTATTATGGAAAAAATAGATTTTGTTATTGCCTGGGTCGATGGCAATGATGTAAAGCATCGACTTAAAAGGCAACAGTTTCAATCTACTAATATCGTAAAAGGTTCAGCAGAAGAAACTCGATTTGCTAGTAATGATGAAATCTATTTTTCAATTGCTTCAATTCTTAAATATGTTCCCTATTTTGGAACAATTTATATTATTACGGATGAACAGCAGCCTGCACATATTCATGATTTTTTCGAACAGGGATTATGTGCTCCTGAGCAGATAAAAATAATTGATCATAGAACAATATTTGCTGGTCATGAGCAATACTTGCCTACATTTAATTCTTTAAGTATTGAAACCATGCTTTGGAATATTCCAGGGTTATCAAAGTATTTTATTTATTTGAATGATGATTTCTTTTTTAATGTCTCATCTGAATTAGATGATTTTTTAGTTGGTGACCAGATAAAAGTCTATGGACATTGGGAAAATAACTCCTTAATTAAAGCAAAATTTAATCTGCGTAAAGGTCTTAATAAATATTTTGGTAAACCTTTACAGCCTAAATATACAATTGCTCAAATGCTTAGTGCTGAATTATGTGGATTTAATAAATATTATGAAATTCATCATCGTCCCCATATATTGGATCGTGATGTACTACAAAATTATTTTCAAAAATACCCTACAACATTAGCTGAACAGATTAGGTATCGTTTTAGAAGTGCTTTTCAATTTTTACCAGTAGGGCTGAATAACCATTTAAAAATTCGAGAAGAAAAAACAATCTTGTGTAATGATATAAATATTGCTTACTTAAAAAATGAAGCTTCAGTATCTACATTTTTATCAGACCTGAATAATCCAGCTGTTAAATTCGGTTGTATTCAGAGTTTAGATCAATTTGATCCAAAAGAAGCAGAAAAGGTATCTTTTGCTTTAATTGCTAAATTAAAAAACTATTTACCTCTATCTATTCAGCATTAAGAGTTAATCATGAAAGTTGTAACTTATTTAATTAATTTAGACGGAAGTGATGAGCGTCTAGCTGCAGCAACTCAGCAGCTTAATAGTGTGGGCTGGAGGTTTGAACGTTTTGCTGCTTATGATGGTCGGGGTAAAGCACTCTCTGAATTCACAAATTATAATGATGATCAAACTAATAAGGTATTAGGTCGTAGTTTAATGAATTCCGAGTTAGGTTGTTATTTAAGTCATTATAGATGTGCTGAAAAATTTTTAGCCACTGATGCAGATTATTTAGTGGTTTTGGAAGATGACCTTAAAATTAATAGTGACTTTAAGATTAAAATAGACAGCATCATTGAATATTTGCACCAACATCAAGATTTAAACTGGTATCTTATTAATATTGCTGCAAAAAAGAAAAAACTTGCAAAAGATATTACGCAAATAGGGGATATAAGTCTATGGCATGCTTTTTATTTCCCAATTCGTGGCTTAGGGTTAATCTGGTCGCGGCAGGGAGCACAGGCTTTTGTTGAGGCAGGCAAAACTATAAATATGCCGGTTGATATCTTCTTCCAGTCTTGGTTAAGTCAAAATGGCAAAGGTTTAGGGATTTGGCCACCACTAGTGAAGCCAGCAGGGGTCGATAGTGATATTTTGGGAACGGTTGCTACTCAGGGGATTTCTCGTAAAGCACTTGAAAATAGAAGCAGCTCCTATGGCTTTAAAAAGCAGAAGCGTATGTGGCGTGATCGTTATCATGCACTAAAATATCTGCTAAATTCTTAAAATTCATCGAATATCTTAATAATTGAATATTTATCATTAAAGGAATAAATCAATGAGCATGTTGGAAATAATTTAGATGAAAATATTTAAAAAAACTTATTATATGCTTAAGTTTTATATCATGTATTTTTACAAGATTAGAGGCACGAATTTAAAAATTCATAATTACGCAAATATGATTACGCTTAATCCAAAGCCAGAAGAAGTTAAAATACCTAAGCTGATTTGGCTGTATTGGGAGGGGGATGTACCATTATTTGTGGAAAAATGCATAGAAAATATAAAGCTAATAAATGCAAATTATGAGGTTCATTTTTTAACACCAACAACTGTTGATCAATTTATACAGATAGATTTTGATTCTTTAAATATTCATCTACCTCAGCATAAAGCTGATTTAATCAGATTTAAATTACTTTATGTTTATGGAGGAATCTGGTTAGATGCAAGTATTATCGTTTATGAAAATTTAGATTGGATTCAAGAGTTGGTTTCTCAAAATCAGACCGAAAGTTTTGCCTATTATCGTAAAAAAAACACTACCAATATTGATTCTCCAGTCATCGAGAATTGGCTTTTAGCAACGGCTCCTAACAATAGGTTTTTTAAAGATTGGTTTGATGAGTTGGTGAACGCCATGCAGGTTGGCCCTAAAACATATATCAATGAAATTAAACGTACTGTGCCAAATTATGAGAGAATATTTCAAAAGATTAGTAATTTAGAGTACCTGATTTCCTATGTGGTGTGTCAGGTGATTATGCTGAAAGCATTGCCTAGTATTACTTTAATTGATTGTGATCAAAATGCCTTTTACTATCAGGTAAAAAATAAATGGGTCAAAGAAAAAACATTAATTGAAATGGCAATCAATCATCATTCAGGTGAATACCCTAAATTGATTAAATTTGCCGGTAAAGAGCGTAAACATATAGGCGAATTTTATGAAAAAGGAATGTATTTTCAAGATTCACTGCTAGATTTCCATGATGATCAGAGTAAAACCTTATCTTAACGCTCTATCAGGTTGGATGATCTGAACCACTTAGAGGATGGTGTCTTGTTCGAGCGTTAATTTCTTAAATGATTTGATAAGACTATGGGGTGAAAGATTATAAACAGACACTTTTTGACTTTCAAAGAAATAGGCTGCTGTTTCAAATGCCGCTATGATTGATTGGGTGTGCTGGTTTAATAAGGTAGGTTGTTTTGCATCTAAAGTTTCATAAAATCGTGGTAGGTCGAAGTTATTCATATCCACACCTGCAATATAGATATGTTGGTAATTTAATCCTGACATAATCTGTAATGCGGTATAAGCCACGGTATAGTAGTCAAATACTGTGTCATACATGTGTGTAGAAAAGCCAAAACCATTGTAGAAGTAATTACTCTTAACTTTTTCATCAACATGAATAGTGTTTCCCATAAAAAGTTCATTTTTACAGTTACTCGTGATTTCAATAATTTTAAATTGGCAACGAATCTGTTCGATTTTTACTTTTCTTAGAATATAGTCTAAGCAACGTGCGGTGGTGAAAAAATTGCATGCTGTGTCTAAAACCCGCTCAACGAGATCAAAACGATTTTGTACAAAATCATGATCAATAATGACATAGTGTTGAAAAGTGACCTCATTCAAAGCGATTGCTCCATTGACGCCAATATAGTCCAGTTTCTCATATTTAAAAAATTTATCAGGAATCTTTTTAATCGATGGTCCTGTTGCGATCAGCATACATTTTGAATGTTTATTCTTTAAGTTAAGCGTATGGTCTGCAATTAAGGTATTCCTAAAAAAAACTTGATCAATTTGACCCGATGCATTACGAACCACACGGTAAAAAGGCCAATAGCGTCTGTTGTGTTTGTAAGTACTCGGTTTTAAAAGTTTATAGGTATATTTTGTCAAATTTCGAACGAAATGGTTGAAAATTAAACCACACATATTCTTGTCTCTTTCATAGCTTATTTCTATGAGTTATATCAAGTTTATTTGAGAATAATCTAATTGATAAGATGATTCAGTTGCTTAGAGGGTTAATGATCTAAATTAAATGAATCACGCTTGGTTTTAAACTTGCTCAGGAGCCTCTTAAACCAAGGCTGGGATGTTTCTGACCGAGTAATGTTATTGCCCGAGTATTTTTTTTGAGATGCTTTGTGAAATTTTCCGTAGGGTGTAATTGTATAGTCCTCAAGTTGGTATCCGGCAGAAAGGGCTTCGTGATAGTATTGGTCAAAAAGTGTTGTCAGGTCCGCTCGGGGGTGAGGAATAATTTCGCCATCAAACCAATGTGTTGAATTATTGTGTTGAAGACGAGGAATTGAATATTTGTGACTAAACTGGGTGCCCATATCGGAATAATGCAAAATTTTAATCTCGTTGATACTTAGATTTTCACCATCGATGCAATTAAAATGATCATTATAAGCTTGAACCAATGACGGTTCTTTTTGAATTTGTCTCATCAGACTTTGATGACTGGCAGGGTTACTTTTTAATTCCTCAATTCTAGGAAGAAAATGTTTGGCCTTTTCACAATCCCAGACACAAGTGCATAAACGGGCTGAGCTTCCCCCCCCCTTGGCTGCCACAATAGCATTGGCTTCAATAGGATGTTCCCAGAGTAGTGCAAGATCATCGAGTACAATGACATCTGTATCCATGTAAATGGCTTTACCTTGAAATTGACAATACTCTGGAATAGCCCACCGAAATCCGGAAAAAGGTGTCGCCCAGTTTTCTGTTCTCCATCCTTGATTCGATTTCGGATCAGAATACCAATAGCTAGAAGGATCACGCGAAAGTTGCATCCAAATAATTTCTACAGGCTGCTGGGTATGTTTTTTAATGCTGTAGTCTAAAACCATCATTTGTTCTAAATCACAGTTGTTTGGGTCACAGCCTATAAAAATTTTGATTGTTTTGAGACTCATTTTTATCAATTATTTTGTGATATGATAATGTATATTAAAACAAAGACTATATAAAAACAAAGACTACATAAGATTTACTATGTTTTTTATTTATTCTATTATAATTAAAACTTAAATAAAATAATCGAATTTATTTCAATGACTTCTTTGGTTTTTAAATAAATTACAATAACTTATGTGTATTATATTGTTATATAATTACGAAAAAAATTTAAAATTATAGTTTTTTATAACACTTTTATCTATGATTTTAAACTTAAATTGGTAGAAAATTAAAAGGATTCTTAATGTTGACAGTTTTTGGTTTTCATACAGATGATAAACTATATACGAAGCATGCTCAAATTTTAGCTGAATCAGCAAAAAAATTTAATATTCATATTCTATTAAAGCAATTTTCAAAAGATGACTGGCAAACCATTATTGCATTTAAGCCTGTGTTTATTTCGCAAATGCGTCGTGAAACTCATGGCCCACTTTTATTTGTTGATGCTGATGCTATAATTCTTGAGGATATCCGGCCATACTTCAATGCAATTGAAGAAGATATTGCAGTACATTACATAGATAATAAGCGTTTAATTAGTAGTACTATTTTTATAAATGACACTAAAAATGCACATTCTCTGATGGATGAATGGGAGAAGCGTATGTTGCAAAATCCAACTATTTGGGATCAGATTATTTTACAAAACTTGGTTGATGAGTGGCATGATGCAGGCCTTATTACATTAAAAAAGCTACCACCAAACTATACATTTATTTTTGATACATCTCGTAATTTATATGGGGATAAGATTCAACCTAGTATTGAACAATTACAAGCAAGTAGAGATAAGCGTTGGATACAGAAATATGAGCAAAGAAATTCAATTTATCAATGGATAATGCGTTCTTCTCTACTGTCAAAAAGTACTAAAAAGATTGTTAAACGACATAATGAAGTTAATGCACGAACAACAAAGTTAGGAATCGATATTAAGTTAACTTTAAGTGATTTAATTGAATAATTAAAATTTATTGATAAATATTACTTTCATCAATTATTTTCCTAAACCTCTTATACCCCCACAAATACTGTTCTGGAGCGACATTAATCATGCGCTCCATTTCTTTATTTAAGGTGTCAACAGAAAGCTGCAAGTCTCTAGATAAAATATCGGAGGATAATTCAGTGACATGAATATCATAACCGGAAAAATCTTCACGTCTTAAACAACTAAGCCCAACTACAGAACATTGTGTTTTAGCTGCCAGTTTGGAAAGTAAGGTAGAAGATAGCGCATTCTGATTATAGAAAATTGAGTAGATACCACCACTTTCTTTAGGTACATGATCCGGCAATATTGCAGAAAAACCACCCTGTTTTAAATGCTTAAATAAAGCACGTACCCCAGAATCATCTGTCGGAACCAGTGTGGCATTCAGACGTTGCCGGGCTTCAAGCATAAAGCGTTCAATATCCTGATTCTTGCTGGGCTTGTACATAATTACAGGGGAGGTGTGTTGATTTACCCAGACATTTAAAAGCTCCCACGTACCAAAATGAGGCACCACAGCCAGGCAGCCCTGAGGATTTTGCAGAGCCTGGAGAAAAATATCTTCGCCATGCACATCTCGAATTAAAGACAGCGCATATTCAGAAGATGAACCCCAAATTTTGACTGATTCCGCATACGTCATGCACTGACTTTTGAGACTGCGTTTGGTCAAATTAGCTCGTTCAGCTTCCGAAAGTTCAGGATAGGCAGATGCCAGGTTAATCTCGGTCACTCGGCGTGCAGAAGAATGGCTGATATACAAAAGCAATCCAGCCAGTTGCGCAAGATTTTGAATGAATCTTAATGGAAGCTTGGAGAAATTTTTAAGTAGGGTGTACATGGTGTCCAGATGGTCAGATTATAGGTCTTTGTCCGGATTGCCCTTCAGCACCATATATATCAAACCTACAAAAATCAGCAGGGCACCTAAAATACTGCTCAGGCAAAAATACACAATACGGTCATTGGTATCGAGGTTGAACAGATTGTTGGCAAGGATATAGCGCATGAACAACCATTGAACCACTGAAAATACAATAAGCATAATGCTGCGATTACGAACTGCAGGACGCATAGCCATTGCGAATTACCTTAGATTAAAAACTATCGCTATTATGCCACTGTTCCAGATGTGACTCAATCACACAAAAAAGCCCCGCTCAAGGCAGGGCTTTTTCACTTAAAACGTCAAGAATTATTCTTGAGATTCAGCTTTCGGTTTTTCGCGTAAGCGAATACCAAGGTCACGCAATTGATTTGATTCAACTGGTGCTGGTGCTTGAGTTAATGGACATTCCGCAGTTTTGGTTTTCGGGAATGCAATCACGTCACGAATAGAAGATGCACCAGTCATCAACATCACCAGACGATCCAGACCGAATGCCAAACCACCATGCGGAGGAGCACCGTAACGTAATGCATTTAATAAGAAGCTGAATTTCTCTTCCGCTTCTTCTTCACCAATACCAAGTGCTTCAAAGATCGCTTTTTGCATTTCAAGGTTGTGAATACGCAGTGAACCACCACCGACTTCAGTACCGTTCAATACCATATCGTAAGCAACAGACAGAGCAGCGCCTGGGTTGTTCTTCACCTCTTCTACGCTAGATTTTGGCAGCGTGAATGGGTGATGCACAGACGTCCATTTGCCATCATCAGTTTCTTCGAACATTGGGAAATCAACAACCCAAAGTGGCGCCCATTCGCAAGTTGATAATTTAAGGTCATGACCGATCTTCACACGAAGCGCGCCCATGGCATCGTTAACAACTTTCGCTTTGTCTGCACCGAAGAATACGATATCACCATTTTCAGCACCAACACGTTTCAATAGATCAAGCACGATTGGCTCGATGAATTTCACGATTGGAGATTGAAGACCTTCGATACCTTTTTCAAGTTCGTTGACTTTGATGTAAGCCAAACCGCGTGCACCGTAGATGCCTACAAATTTGGTGTATTCATCAATCGCGCTACGTGGAAGTGAACCAGCACCCGGTACGCGAAGCGCAACGATACGACCTTTAGGATCTTTTGCAGGGCCTGCGAATACTTTGAACTCAACGTCTTGCATTAAGTCTGCAACGTCAACCAGTTTCAAAGGAATACGCATATCCGGTTTGTCAGATGCATAGTCACGCATTGCATCGTTGTAGGTCATGCGTGGGAATTTATCAAACTCAACATTTAGAAGTTCTTTGAACATCTTAACGGTTAGAGTTTCCATTAAATCCATGATGTCATCGTCACTCATGAACGATGTTTCAACGTCGATTTGGGTGAATTCTGGCTGACGATCCGCACGTAAGTCTTCGTCACGGAAACATTTAGCAATTTGGTAGTAACGATCAATACCGCCCACCATCAACAACTGTTTGAATAGCTGTGGAGATTGTGGCAGTGCGTAGAAACTACCGTTAGATACACGGCTTGGCACTAAATAGTCACGCGCACCTTCAGGAGTCGCACGTGTCAAAATTGGTGTTTCAACGTCTAGGAAACCATTGTCTTCGAAGTAGTTACGAATCAGGTTGGTTAACTTAGAACGGAAGCGCAAACGATCTAGCATTTCTGGACGACGGATGTCCAAGAAACGGTATTTCAAACGAATTTCTTCAGAAATATTGGTGTTTTCGTCATTCAATGGGAATGGCGGAGTTTCAGACTGAGCAAGAACTTCAATTTCTTTACCCAAGACTTCGATTTGACCGCTCACCATATTGGCATTTTCTGTGCCTTCATAACGGCGACGCACACGGCCTGTAATTTTTAATACAAATTCTGAACGTACTTTATCAGCAGTTGCGAATGCTTCAGGAGTATCTGGGTCAATAACCACTTGAACAAGACCATCACGGTCACGCATGTCAAGGAAGATTACACCACCGTGGTCACGGCGACGGTGTACCCAACCGCATAATGTTACGGTTTGGTCAATTTGGGCTTCGGTTAAAGAACCGCAGTAATGAGTTCGCATCATAGCGTTAGAAATCCAACTATATGGGTTAAGGTCAGCGAATACGTAAACAGCGTACCGCTTTGAGTAAAGGTAGGATTATGCCTCTTTGGGCATGTTGTCACAAGAACTTGGGTCAAAAACAATATCATTTTAAAGTGAATAGAGGAAAAGCCAGTGCTTTGTTTAAC
Organism: Acinetobacter sp. AR2-3; assembly: GCF_001878775.1. Taxonomy (NCBI): domain Bacteria; kingdom Pseudomonadati; phylum Pseudomonadota; class Gammaproteobacteria; order Moraxellales; family Moraxellaceae; genus Acinetobacter; species Acinetobacter sp. AR2-3. The sequence goes on along the minus strand of NZ_MJIQ01000027.1, from coordinate 31,026 downwards.
CCATCCTGCGACCTCTGTCTAAAAATAAAAACAATAAACAGCCCAGACTAAAGGTGATCAAAAAGCCTTGACTAAATTCATTGATCGAGCGACCAGTAAAATAATAGAGGTCTGATTGCCAGACTTCAGTAGAAATATAGCGCGCATAATCCCAGACAGAAAATAGGCCGGTGAATATAGAAAAGAGCAATAAGCCCCAGGAAAATGCTTTGATTTTCACACTAACTGCAAGATATTGCTGGTGAGTTTTATAGTAATGCAGGCTCATCCACAAGATAAGAGGCAAGACAATCACTGAGGTACCAATCTGTAAAATCCGGTGCAGCGGATAACTTTTTCCAAAGAGCTGGAAGTGTTGGGCTAAGACTTCATGAAAGGCAAAAGTTCGAAAATCGACATGGGTCAGTCCATCCCAGATTAAATGGGTGGCTGTACCAATGATGACTGCCAGACACATCACCAGGATGAATTTTAGTGCTGAAAGGATATTGTGAATCTTTAAATCATGCTGAATACCGATGAAACGGTAAATCACGGGCCGGTAAATCAGGTACCAGACCGCACAAAAAGCCAGTCCGATCCACAGGTCAGGATGTATCAGCGAAGACCATAAATGCGTGATATTTGAATTACTCGAAGTAAAGAGACGATATAAATCGGGCACCATACAGCCAATCGCCAGCGCAGCAACAGGAAGTCTATTCCCAGTCAAATATGAAATAGGTGGAGCAAGCACAGCATGCGACAAGGTAAAGGGCATAAAGATAATGTTTTAATGTAATCAAAAATATTCAAAGGACATTCTAATAAAATATAACACTGAGTATCGTAAAGGATTGCAAAAACAATGAAATGTTATATTATAACATTCATCCAAAATACTGAATTTGAGCTTCGGTCATGTCCTTTCCTAAGAATCTAATAACATTGTCAATTTTTGCTGTAGTTGCACCTACAGTATTTGCAGAGCAATCCTCATCTTCTATCCCGGTTCAGACCATGGACACGATTCAGGTGCAAGCTCATCCATTGGTGCAGACTGCAGCAGATTTTGCAGTTGCAGATCATTTCGTGGATCAGAAAGCACTGTCTGAACGCGCCCCCACCATTGGTGATGCCTTGGCAGATGAGCTGGGTGTTTATTCTAATCAATATGGTTCAGGCTCAAGCCGTCCGGTGATTCGGGGTCAAGATGGTCCACGTGTGAAAGTGTTGCAGCATGCGTCTGAAACAGCGGATGTATCCACTTTGTCTCCTGACCATGCTGTCACCGTTGATCCGATTCTGGCGAAACAGGTCGAAGTGATTCGCGGTCCATCGACCTTGCTTTATGGTGCCGGTACAGTTGGTGGGTTGGTGAATGTCACTGATCAAAAAATCCCAACTCAAATGCCTGAAGATGGTTTGGAAGGTACAGTCGGCCTGCGTTATAACAGCGGCAGTGATGAAAAACTGGCAAGTGCTGGTGTAACAGCGGGTATTGGTGAAAACTTTGCTTTGCGTGTAGAAGGCTCAAAACGTAAAGCCAATGATTATATTGCACCGGATTATTTTCATGAGCATGATGACGAATTAGAAAAAGAACGTCGTGTGGGCAATACTTTTGCTGAAGGGCAAACAGTCAATATTGGCGGATCATGGATTCATGATCGTGGTTTTGTCGGTCTGTCTTATAGCAACCGTCAGGATCAGTATGGCTTACCAGGGCATAGTCATGAATATCATGGTTGTGTTTTACATGGTGATCATTTTCATGGTTGTCCAACACCTGACCCAGATGCACCAGCCCATGAAGAGCATGGTGGACCATGGGTAGATTTAAAATCTGAACGCTATGAAGTACGCACCGAACTGGAACAGCCTTTTGCCGGTGTTGAAAAACTACGTGCACATGCCAGCATTACCGATTATGAACACAATGAACTTGAAGAAAGTGAAGTCATTAGTAACTTTAAAAGCAAAGGTTATGACGGCCGTTTAGAGTTGGTGCATGTGCCAGTTGCAGGCTGGGAAGGGGTGATTGGAACCCAGATTTCACAGCAAAAAATTAATCTTGCCGCATCAGAGCATGACCATCATGAAGATGGCGATGAGGACGATGAAGAACATCATGTTCATAGTTCAGGTGTCGTGATGCCGGACACAAAAACTGACAAATTCAGTCTTTTTGCTTTAGAGCATAAGCAACTTGGCGATGTGCATGTTGAACTTGGGGCGCGTGTCGATCATCAAAAAGTGAAAGTAGATTCGGATCAGAAAGATTATTCGGGGACTGGTGTCTCTGCATCCGCTGCTGCCAACTGGGAATTTGCACCGGACTACAAACTTTCTGTAGTGGGATCACATCAGCAGCGTTTGCCTTTAGCTCAAGAACTCTATGCTGATGGCTTGCATTTTGCGACCAATACCTATGAACTAGGTAATCCTGATCTCGATAAAGAAACTTCAAATAATCTCGAGTTAGGTCTGCATTATGAAGGGGATAAACTGGATTACCATGTGCATGTCTATCACAACTGGTTTGATGATTATATCTATGGCGAAACGGTAGCGCAAAAAGGTAATTTACGTGGCGTGCAATATACCCAAGACAAAGCCAGATTCTATGGTACAGAAGCACAAGCCGGTTATCAGATCAATGATATGTATAAGCTCAGCGTCTTTGGGGACTATGTGCGTGGCAAGATTGAAGCTGAGAATGCACCACGTGTACCTGCAGGTCGTTTAGGAACAAAAGTTGAAGCAGACTTTGCCGATGGCTGGTCAGGTCTGGCTGAATATTATCATGTCTTTAATCAGGACAAGATCGCCAGCTATGAAGATGAAACCCAGGGCTACAATATGGTGAATGTTGGCTTAAGCTATGCCAATAGCCTTGCAGATAACAATGCTTATCGGGTTTATTTCAAGGCCAATAACCTGCTTGATGATCAGGTGTATTCACATACTTCCTTCCTGTCGAATATTCCGCAGGTGGGTCGCAACTTTACCGTCGGCGTACAGTATGATTTCTAACAGGTCTACTGAAATAATCGACTAAATCATCTAGATCTCACTGAAATCTACTTGAAAAATCATAAGATAAAACCTAGCCTGAGTATATTGGGTTAGGTTTTTTCTTATGCGTATCTTTCAACGAATTCACAATAAATTAAACTGGTCGAATCGCCGTTATGTGGCTTTGATCATTAGTATGCTGGCCGTGGGTTATCTGGCTTCGGCGATCTACCACACGTATAAGCCTTTGCCGGAAGGTCTGAATTACACAGGCAAACTGCGTCATGCCGAAGTCAAATTTCTGGCCGATCAGACTTATCTGGATGCAGAAGGAAAACAGCATTTAGATCATCGCATTTTTAATGAAATGCTGAAAATGATTGAAGAGGCCAAATCACTGATTGTGCTGGACATGTTTTTATTTAATCAGCAAACCGGTGCATCTACGCAGCAGCATCAGGCACTGAGTCAACAGCTGAGTGATGCTTTAATCAGTAAGCGCCTGCTGCAGCCTGAGGTGGAAATCAAGTTTATTACCGATCCGATTAATTCAGTTTATGGCGGGATTAGATCTGAGCAGTATCGGAAATTACGTCAGCACGGTATTGATGTGATTGAAACCAATCTGACGCCGTTGCGCGCTTCCAATCCAAGCTGGTCCGGCTTCTGGTATATCTGTTGCCAGGGCATTGGCAATAATCCGGAAACAGGCTGGTTGCCAAACCCATTTGGCCCAGAAAAAATTACTCTGCGCAGTTATTTTGATTTATTTAACTTTAAAGCCAATCATCGCAAAACCATGGTGGTGGATACTGATCAAGGCTGGAAAGCACTGGTCACGTCCATGAACCCGCATGATGGCAGTTCGCGGCATTCCAATATTGGCTTATTGGTCTGGGGGAGCACAGCTGTGGATATTCTGAAAACAGAACTGTCTGTAGGCAGGATGTCACAAGCGAATATGCCAGCCATTGTTGCTGGGGATTTTCAGGCAGACAGTAGCCAGCCACAAGTTCAGGTGCTGACTGAAAAAGCCATTTATGATGCGATTCTGAATCTGATTCAGACCGCGAAAGCCAATGAACAGATTGATCTGGCGATGTTTTATCTGTCTGAGCGCAAAATTATTAAAAGTCTGATCGCGGCCCATGAACGCGGTGTCAAAGTCCGGATTTTACTTGACCCAAATAAAGATGCCTTTGGCCGTGAAAAGAATGGAATTCCAAACCGGCAGGTGGCTTCAGAATTGCACGAGGCAGGTATAGATGTGCGCTGGTGTCGTACTCAAGGCGAGCAATGCCATAGCAAAATACTGATAAAGCGCAGCGCTCAGCAAGCTGAAATGATTTTAGGCTCGGCCAATTTTACAGTGCGCAATTTGAAAAACTATAATCTGGAAACCAATATGCGCGTGGTGGGTCAGCCTCAGGCTGAAGTCTTCCGGGATGCCCAGCAATATTTTGAAGGGGCATGGTCAAATCTGAATGGCCGTTCTATGAGCGTAGACTATACGCAATATGCAGAAAACTCGTTCTTTAAATATTGGCTGTATCGCTTTATGGAATGGAGCGGCTGGTCGACGTTTTGATTTTAAATCCCTCCTGACCTCCCTTTTAAAAAGAGGGACTTAGGGAGATTTTTTATTATCAGCTTTTTGATTCTGGATTCGGCGGAACCAACTGATCCAGCTCTTTATCCGTCAATTCATCCAGTTCAGAAATATCGGTTTTAATTTTCCATTGCGCCTCATCATCCACCGGATTTGGCAGACGCGCTTCTAGCCAGTCACATACGACATCGGGCGGGAAATCGGCATGATTACACTGAATCACCCAGCACAAGAAATCTCTGGCGATACCATTCATATACGGTGGTGGAGATACTGGCAGGAACTGCGTCGGAAGACGTTCATTTTTAGAAATATAATTCAGGACATGTCCCAGCTCTTGCACAGTTTGCCAAGCCAGCGGATGATCGACATTGATCTGAAACTTAAACCACCATGCCTGTTTGCCATCTGAACCATAGCTATCAATCCGTTCTTTCTGAACACTCGGCACTTTAGAAAAATATTCATGTAAACGATCGAAATTTAAATCAGACACAGTATTCAACTCGAAACATTAAAAAAAGTAATTTTAGCATAAAGCAGTAGCTTGCCGACGTGCCTGTCAGATTGAAAATAGGCGAGCGCATTACAAAAAATTGCAGCTCCAGCGAGCTTATCCATATTTTCTGCATCTATTTTGTTTAAAATATAAGCAGATTATTCGGAGGAAGCTCAAATGAGAATCGTACTATCGAGTGCAATATTGGCTGCATTGCTATTAGGAGCTTCTGCACAAAGTATGGCTGGCAATGCTTGGGTGGGTTATGGTGGTGTAGATCGATCCACACCGAATTATCGCAGCGCTCCACGATCTTATGATCCACCACGGCAGCATTATCCGCAACGTCCGCTGCCACCAAGACCACATTACCCGCAACGACCACCATATTGGGGCTATCCACCTGCACAGAGTCAAAGTGGATTAAACATTCAGTATCAGGCACCGACCACTATTTATCAAAATTCGAATAGTTATAGCTGGGTCAATGGTGATCCGAATGTTGCCCGGATTGAAAGTTCGAGATATACGGTAATTACCGATTGGCAGCGTTTAGGGTTACCAGCACCACCGCGTGGCAGCTACTGGATTTATGAAAACGGACGCTATGTGCTGGTGCCGAATCGTTAAACTGCTCTAAACTCTGAACGGATAATTCAGTTATAAACGTCAATAACTCAAAAAGACCAAAATAGTTCCCTCTCCTGTGAGGAGATGAGAAGTAGCACTGCTACGCAAGGGAGAGATTGCTTGAGATAAATCTCCCAAAACCCTAAACGAGGCTTAAGTATTACTTTAAGCTGAAGTGCAAAAAAAAGAGGGCTTAAAAGACTATGCCAATTCATCATCTTCTGGACGCGGTGTTTTGCCAAGGGGTAATGGCTTTTCACTATGTTTGTCACGAATCACGGATGGATAAGTCCATGAGGCATAGCGCACCACTAATATCGCAAAGGCCAGAATCAGAATCGAACCGGTAATAATCACCAGATCCATGCTGGCTTTATGCGTGTGTTGAATATCTGCAATCAGCAAACGGGTCAGTGCAGTAATGGCAATATAAATCAGGAAACGTACTGGCATATGGTTGGTTTTGAAATAGATGCCGACCATGGCACCAAGTTCCAGATAAATAAACAACAGAAGAATGTCGTCAATGGTGGCGAACTGTTTCACGGTCAGAATGTCAATGACGGTATGGCCAGCGGACCAGATCACCATACAGCCAATAATAAACAGCGCAATATAATGAAAGCTTTCTACAGCAAGATTGCCAAGACGGTCGAGGAGAGCTTCAAATTTTTCAATTTTCGGACGTGATTTAGACATATTATCCTCCTGATTTTTCATGTGAAATAAAGATAGTTGCAGAATAACGTGCAAAGATCATGCACAGAATGATTGAATGAAAAATAAAGATTAAATTATTTGAACTTTTGCGCTTTTTTTAGACTAAATTGCTATATTGTATGGGTGGTAACATTGAATAAATAGGAGAAAAAAGTGTTAGATAAAATTCAAACAAAAATTAGCCAATTAGAAGCCGGAAAAAAATTAATCCTCGGCGTAGGCATTAAGGTTGAAGATATGCAAAAGGTGGTGGAACTCTGCGAGTCTTTAGAGTCAGAGGGGAATATCAAAATTGTGAATAAACATCTGAATCCGAAGAGCAATAATCAGCCGGATACCTTACTGATTCAAAAAGTTTAATTGTTGCATTTTCATAAAAAAACGCCTGCTGATGCAGGCGTTTTTTATTGCAGATTTTCAGCTTAAGCTTGAGTCGTGAAATAATCTTCAGAGAAGTTCATGATGACGTCAGAACCTGATTTCACTTTAGTAATGCGTAATGCCAGTTCAGGCAGAATGCGTTGTACAAAATAACGTGCCAGAGCGAGTTTATTTTGATAGAACTCACCTTCTTTATTTTTCGCTGCATTGGCAATGCGCGCAAACATATAAGAGAAACTCAACAGACCTACAGCGTGCAGATAGTCGACTGCGGTCGCATTCGGAAAGTCATGACTTTCTCTTGCTGCTTCCAGAATATACTGAGTCACTGATTCAACTTCAGTCGCTGCATCCAGTGTGGCATCTTTAATGAAGTTCAGGTCTGCATCCAGACTATTGGCAAAGTCACGGATTTCAGAGATATATTCAGAGATATATTCGCCGCCACATTTAATGGTTTTACGGCCGATCAAATCTTGTGACTGTACGCCGTTGGTGCCTTCATAGATCTGGGAAATACGCAGGTCACGGATACATTGCTCCAAGCCCCATTCACGGATATAGCCATGACCACCGAAGACCATTTGTGCATCTAATGTCGCTTGAAATGCGGTATCCGTTAAATACGCTTTCGCGATTGGTGTTAATAGCGCAACACGGTCATTGGCTTTTTTCACCGCTTCAGGATCAGTCGAGAATTTGGTGATATCCAACTGTTGACCTACATACACGGCGAATGCACGTGAAGCTTCATTATTGGCACGTACATTCAGCAGCATACGGCGTACATCACCATGCACCAGAATGCTATCCGCAGGTTTGCTTGGTGACTGAACGCCAGCCGCACTACGACCCTGTAAACGGTCTGTGGCATATTGCGCAGCGTTTTGATAAGCGAATTCAGAAGCACCTAGGCCTTGAATACCCATCGACAGACGTTCGTAGTTCATCATCACGAACATCGCAGCGAGACCTTCGTTTTCTTTACCAACCAGATAACCTTTCGCACCGTCAAAGTTCATTACACAGGTTGCTGATGCCTTGATCCCCATCTTGTGTTCGATTGAACCTGGGCCGACCGGATTACGCTCGCCGATAGAACCATCTTCATTGACCAAGAATTTCGGTACGATGAACAGGGAAATACCACGAGAGCCAGCAGGGGCATCTGGGGTTTTCGCTAGAACGAGGTGAATAATATTTTCCGCCAGGTCATGATCACCACCCGTGATGAAAATCTTGGTGCCGCTGATGCTATAAGTGCCGTCTTCGTTACGTTCAGCTTTGGTCTTGATAATACCCAGATCAGTACCGGCATGTGGCTCGGTTAAGCACATCGTGCCTGACCATTCACCTGAATAAATTTTAGGTAAATAGGTTTCTTTTTGTGCTTGTGAAGCATAGCTGTTCAGCGCCATGCCCGCACCAACAGAAAGCAATGGATACAGCATGAAAGACGGGTTGGTCGCAAACAGCATTTCATCAGAAAGTACTGTCAGCATTTTCGGCATTTCTTGGCCGCCCCATTCCATATCTGCGCCCAGACCAATCCAGCCGCCTTCTGCATATTGTTTGAATGCTTCTTTAAAGCCAGCAGGTGTGGTCACATTGCCATTTTCAATTTTTGCGCCTTCTTCATCACCGGTACGGTTCAGTGGAAGCGTGACGTTTTGAGAAAATTTTGCCATTTCTTCAAGAATCGCTTCTGCTGTCGCAGCATCCAGATGCGCTAGATTTTCATTGGCCTGCCAGAATTGTTCTGCATTGAAGACATCGTTCAGGATGAATTTCATATCGGCAAGTGGCGCGTTATAAATTGGCATGGTGTGTCACCTGTTTATTGTTTGATTAAATGAGTTTTAATCAGTCTAAAACACTCAAAATTTGAATGTTAGACGACTAAAGGTTAATTCTGTAACTCTTTATAAAGAAAAAGGACTGCCTGTTGATTGACCGTCCTTTTTCTGAGAGGTAGCTAGTCTGAGACTAACTTAGAATGCAAAGTGTTCCGCATCCAGGTTCATCAATGGCTCTATACCTGTCGCAATCACTTCAACGTGTGAACGAACGCGTGGCAGGATTTTCTTGAAGTAGAAGCGTGCTGTCGTCACTTTGGCATTGTAGAAATCAACCTCAGTGGTGCCAGCAGCCAGTTGCTCTTGAGCAACCAATGCCATACGTGCCCATAGGAAAGCTAGAGTGACATAACCAGAGAAGTACAGGTAATCGACTGCAGCCGCACCCACTTCTTCAGGGTTTTGCATCGCGCGCATACCAATTTGCATGGTCAGGTCGCCCCATTCTTTGTTCAAGGCAGCCAATGGTTCAACGAATTCTTTCATTGCAGCATTGTCTTTGTGCGCTTCAGCAAATTTATGGATGATCTTGGTGAAGTCTTTCAACATTGCACCTTGCGTACCCAATACTTTACGGCCTAACAAGTCTAGTGCCTGAATTTCAGTGGTACCTTCGTACAGGCAAGCAATACGTGTATCACGTACGATCTGCTCCATACCGTGCTCAGAAATAAAGCCATGACCACCGAATACCTGAACACCGTGTTTCGCAGCTTCAGAACCGGTTTCAGTCAGGAATGCTTTTGCGATTGGTGTTAGCAATGACAGGATGTTGTCTGCAAATTTACGGTCTGCTTCTTCTGCAGCATGTTCAACCACGTCAGCATATTGTGCTAACAGGTAAACCAGTGCACGACCGCCTTCTGCATATGCTTTTTGCGTCAACAGCATGTTACGTACAGCAGGATGTACAATGATTGGATCTGCTTCTTTTTCTGGTGCTTTAGGGCCACTTAAAGAGCGCATTGCCAGACGGTCTTTTGCGTATGCAAGCGCGCCTTGGAATGAACCTTCAGATGCTGCAAGACCTTGAACTGCTGTACCGATACGTGCTGTGTTCATGAATGTGAACATACAGTTCAGGCCGCGGTTTTCAGGTCCAATCAGGAAGCCTTTAGCATTGTCAAAGTTGATGACACAAGTCGCATTACCGTGGATACCCATCTTGTGTTCGATCGAACCACAACGTACACCGTTACGCTCACCAATCGAACCGTCAGCATTCAGATTGAATTTTGGTACGATGAATAATGAGATACCTTTGGTGCCTTTCGGTGCGCCAGGAAGGCGAGCAAGTACGATATGAATGATATTTTCAGCCATGTCGTGTTCACCAGCAGAGATAAAGATCTTCTCGCCAGAGATTGCATAGCTACCGTCCGCTTGTGGTTCAGCTTTGGTACGGATAATACCCAGGTCAGAACCCGCATGAGATTCAGTTAAGCACATGGTACCCGTCCACTCACCTGAAACCAGTTTAGGCAGGTAAGCGTCTTTTTGTTCAGCTGAACCATGGTGTTCTAAAGTACGAACCGCACCGTGAGACAGGCCAGGGTACATGCCCCATGCCCAGTTCGCAGTACCGACCATTTCAGAAATCGTGATACCTAAAGAGTTTGGTAAGCCTTGACCGCCGTATTGCTCTTCAGCAGAAAGAGAAGGGAAGCCCAGCTCGATGTATTTTTGGTATGCTTCTTTAAAGCCAGTCGGAGTCGTGACAACGCCGTCATTCCAGGTACAGCCTTCACGGTCACCGGTCTGGTTGATTGGAGACAATTCGTTTTCACAGAAGTCGGCCGCAGCTTCTAAGTACTGATCTACCAGCTCACGGCTTACGTTTTCTTGGAATGCAGGGAGATTTGCATAGTGTTGTTCAGCATTTAATAATTCATGCAACACAAATTGCATATCACGTAAAGGCGCTTTGTATTGTGGCATATCGGTTTCCTCAATACTGGTTGAACCAGCGTTATAATCTTAGATGAACTAAAACCTGTCTTCACTGACACGGTTTGGAATGATCTAATCGTGCAACAACTTCCCCTGCGGTACAAGCTTTTCGGGGTGTTTTCTTGGTGACTGTAAAGTCAAAGATTAATCTGCATGATGCATTAAAGGTCTTGAGTATAAAGACTTTAGTCATATTTTGTAGGAAAGGAATAGTCAACTGTATGCATGAAACAGCACGCAATAAAAAAGCACCCGAAGGTGCTGGTCGTGAAGCCTTGATTCCTATGCATTAATAGGCAGAGGCTGTAGGCTGAAAACGAACATGACATTTGCCATTGATGGTTTGTTCGCCCATCTTGATCTGTGCAGCTGTCCCGTCTTTTTTGCTTTGACAGGCTTGTAGCATGGCTTGTTGATGTGCCTGGTGTTGAGCGAGGCGCTGATCAAACTGTTTAGTCAATTCTGCACGTTTGGCATCAGTCAGGACTTCACCGCGCATCATGCCGCCACGCATATCGGCACGCATTGGATGATGTTCAGCTTTCATGCCACGATGTTCACCGCGATGGCTTTTCATCTCTTTACGATCTGCTTTAAAGACCATCTGGCAGGTGCCGTCTATGGTTTTATCGCCACTCTTGACCTGAATGGCTGAACCCACGGCTTTATTGTCGCAGGCCTGTTGAAGCTGTTTGGCAAACTGCATGCGTTCTGCACGTTTCGCTTTAAACTGCTCACGCTGTTCAGGGCTTAGATGATGTTTTTTACCTTCATGATGTTTCATCATGTGGGGATGATCATTGCTTGGGACATTGCTGGTGGATTGACAGGCAGTCAACACACCCATTGATAAAACACTTGCACTGATTAATGCTATTTTTGTCATCGTTTGCATATGATTAATCCCATTAAAGGTCTGATTCTTTTGATCGTTAAAGATTAAACAATAAAGATGTAGAAACAATGAAGGGTTTTTTGATGCAGTGTTCGCTACAATAATGAATATAGAAGAAAAATTGAGATTTTACTTTTGAACATTCGCCGTATTCCCATTGCATTACGTCTATTTTTGACTGTGCTGTTGACCACGCTGGTCATTACCACGGTGAGTCTGGGTGTATTGCATCTGAATATGCAGCGTAATTTCGCCCGTTATGTCGCTGATGTCGAAATGCAGAAGCTGGATTATGTGATTGAAAATCTGGCGGATGTCTATGCAGTCTATCAGGACTGGGGCAACGCGATTCAGGCACAGATTCTCCAGATGGAAGGTGAAGCCGCACCAGATGATTATGACCGATTATCACGCTGGTGGTTACGCCGCCAGTATGATATTGCCTTGCAGCAGCGTTATTTTCAGGAACAGACCTTGGCTCAAGTGGCACCGAGTATGGTGGATCCAGAGCTGCCACAACGTCAGGTCAATGAAGAAGAATTACGTTTACTAGCATCTAATTTGCCTTCCCAGTTTCAGCCTTTTGAAGGCTTGAAATTCCCGCTCAGTTCTAATCAAAATCTGTTTAGAACTGATCGCAAAAATGGTGAGCAGCCAGCCCAGCAACCGACTGGTAAAAAACAGTTTATTCAGATGCCGGACCGTCTTGGCCTCAGTTCACGTCTCTCACTGTATGATGCCAAGCGTCGTTTCGTAGTGGGTGAGGCTTCAGATGAACAGATTTCTTATCGCCCGATTATGGTGAATAATCAGATTGTCGGCTATTTGGGCTTAAAACCGGTACTAGATCAGGATGATGCGCTCAGTATTAATTTCTTCAGTAACCAAAAGCGTTATTTATTTCTGGTTTATGCTCTCAGTATTTTGGCGAGTCTGATTGCGTCCTTGTTATTGGCGACTTATTTTAAAAAGCCGATTCAACGTCTGCTCAATGGTACGCGTGCCTTGACTCAGGGAAATTATCAATATCAGGTTAAAGTGAACCGGAATGATGAATTAGGTGATTTATCCAATGAATTAAATGCATTGGCGGTGATTCTGGATCAGCATGAAACCTCACGCCGTCAGTGGGTGGCAGATACCTCGCATGAGTTAAAAACGCCACTAGCAGTCTTACAGGCACAGATTGAAGCGATGCAGGACGGGATTCGTAAACCAACGCCTGAACATTTTGCGTCCATGTTGGCTCAGGTGAATAGCCTGAAAAAACTGACCCAAGATCTGGCAGCATTGGCACAGGTCGATGCCCAGCAATTGCAATTCTATTTCTCGACGGTGAATCCGTGGGAGGTGGTGCAGCAGGAACTTATTAACTTCCAGCCGAACTTTGAGCAGGCTGAATTGACGGTTACTGCAGATGGCGAAGGGACTGAGTTAAATCTGGATCTGGATCGTTTTAAACAGATTGTGGCGAACTTGCTCAGTAACAGTATTCGCTATACTGAAGCAGGCGGGCAGGTGCATATTCACACCACGCAAGATGATAAAGAATGGACCTTATATATCGATGATAGTCCATTTGGCCTGACTGATGAACAACTGGCGCGTATTGGCGAGCGTTTCTACCGTGTCGATGATTCGCGTACCCGAGCGACTGGCGGAACCGGACTGGGTTTGGCATTATCATGTAAAATTACGCAGGCGCTGGGCGGCAGCTTAAGCTTTGCACATTCACCACTGGGTGGTTTACGATGCAAGCTGAGCTTTCCTAAACAAATGAAACCATGAAGGGAATAGATTGATGAAACATGTCATGCTGGTTGAAGATGAAATCGAACTTGCACAGTTGGTGCGAGACTATCTGGAAGCTGCTGGTTTTGAGGTCAGTATGTTTCATGATGGGCAGGAAGCATATAACAGTTTTACCCAGCGTAAACCGAGTCTGATGATTCTGGACTTGATGGTGCCGCGTATGGACGGCCTGACCATTTGCCGTAAGGTACGTGAACAGTCGGATTTACCGATTATTATGGTGACTGCACGTACTGAAGAAATTGACCGTGTGTTGGGTCTGAATATGGGTGCAGATGATTATCTCTGTAAACCATTTAGTCCGAAAGAACTGGTCGCGCGTGTACAGGCTGTGTTACGTCGTCTGGATCGTAAATCAGAACCGGAAAGCAATGATTTATTCCGTATGGACAAATCACAACAGCGCATCTGGTATCAACAAAAAGCCTTGAATTTAACGCCGACCGAATTCCGTTTACTGGAGTTATTCCTGGAACATGTCGGACAGGTATATTCACGTGCGCAATTGCTGGATCATATTAATCCGGACAGTTTTGATGTGGCTGACCGTGTCATTGACAGTCATATCAAGAATTTACGCCGTAAGATTTCAGATGCGGCTGAAACCGGCAACCGTCATGAGTGGATTCAGGCGGTGTATGGTGTGGGCTACCGTTTTGAATATCCTGAAGATTGATTAAAAAATAAATGTGGATGTTATTATTAACCATCCACATTTATTTAAACTTGTACTTTCAGAAAATATAAATCGTTAATCTGGTCCCATAAAAACTCATAGTCTTGCATGAGTGTAATATCGTTTCCGTAAGGCTTAGGAGTTCTATAACTTAATATCGTTCCTTCTTTGTACGTACTTTTATGCCTGAAATCAAAATCACGGGTATCATCCGAATATTTTATTTGGTTGCAATAGTGGGCATGATCAGTTGCGAGAATGAAATAACAAATGTCGATTCCATTTCTCTTGTAAAGTTCTAAATTTGAAAGATCTTTAAAGACATCTTAACGGTTGTTAGGTTCCCGATGGTTACTTTTCTTAAAGAATTTTAGTTCTATAGCAGCACAAGTTTGATGATCACCATCTTGATAACGAATTAAAATATCAATTCTTGCTCGCTCAGATTGACTCTTAATACTCGTTGTTTTTAAAGGTAAAAATGTTTCAAACTCTAAATGGAATTTGTCGCTTAACCTAAACTCATACAACTGCCCAAGTGTTTTTAAAATATGTCCTAATTCTAATTGGAAAGCACTTTCGTTATGTGTAATTAATCCTCCAAATGCGAGTTTGTGAGTAAGCAGCTTATATGCTGTTTCAATAATTTCATGTGTCAATTTAGTTTGATCAATTTTTTGCATGTTTTTTGAGTCTATTTATTAAGACGAACAACTCACCATCACTTCAGGCACATCACTTGGCAATGGCGCTAAATCTTCAGGCTGTTCCAAATCGGGCTGTTTCAGGTAAGGCTGACTGAGTAATTTAAACAGACGGTCTACTTCAGAAAAATCATCCCGCTCTGCCAGTTCAATGGCTTTCTGTGCCATATGATTCCGCAGAATATAATACGGATTGGCCAGTTGCATGGCGGCATCCAATTCTTCTATATCCTGGTGTTCACGGATAGATCCATATTGCGCCAGGAATGCTTCAAACTGGCGTCGGTCCAGACAATCATCTTTAAGGGCTTCATAGTCTTTATTTTGCAACCCGATAAAACTCTGGGTATAGTCTAGTTGCTCACTTTGCAAAATTCGCAGAAAGGCCATAGCGCAGTCAAAACTGTCTTTATGGAAACTTGGCAAGCCCATTTTCTGGTTTAAACCATGTTTATAATGTTCCAAGAATGTTGGTTCATAATGCTCCAGACATGCAGCTAAATCCTGTTTCCATTGTTCTTTGTCATAATCTGTAGGGCAGAGCGGGACCAGATTGTTTAACCATTGCCACAAATTCCAATGTCCGATACTTGGCTGCTGCTGATAGGTATAACGCCCTTGATAATCCGAGTGGTTATTGATCCAGTTCGGACGGAAGCGCTCCATAAAGCCATAAGGACCAAAGTCCAAAGTTGAACCGGTAATATTCAGGTTGTCAGTATTCATCACGCCATGTGCAAAACCAACCAGTTGCCATTTGGCAATCATCACCGCAGTGCGCTGAATAACTTTTGTGGCAAAGCTCAGGATCGGCTGTTCGGCTTGCAGGCATTCTGGATAATGCCATTCGATACATTTCTGGATAAATTCAGCTAGTAGATCTGGCTGATACTGATTGATCCATTCAAAATGGCCGAAACGGATATGACAGTCTGAAGTACGCAACATCATCGCGCCCGGCTCTAGCTTCTCACGCTGAATACCTTGGATTGATGAAGTAAAACCAACTGCATTACTGGATGCTACACCTAAAGCATTTAAGGCATGACCTGCCAGATACTCACGAATGACTGAACGCAGTACTGCACGACCATCGCCCATGCGTGAATAAGGGGTTGCACCAGCACCTTTTAAATGCAGGTCAATGGTCTGATTATTTTTATCCAGAATTTGCGCAATCAACAACCCGCGACCATCTCCCAACTGTCCTGCCCATTGTCCAAACTGATGACCTGCATAGACCATAGCCAAGGGTTCAAATTCAGTAAAAACTTTCTGACCACTACAAATCTCGACCCATTGCGCCTTGTCTTCATCCGACCATTGCAGTTGCTCTGCTAAAGCTGCATTAAAATGTCCGGCTTTCGCACCTTTTAACGGCAGCGGAACTTGATGATGATAGAGGCGAGCAGGTAGTGTTTGATAGCGAGAGTTAAAATACATGGCGTCAGTACAGGATTGGAATAAATTTACTATAACAAAGATAGCTGTATAAAACTGTTGTATAAGCGAGAGTTCACGTTATCTTTCGGACATAAAAAAAGCCCCAATCGGGGCTTTAGTGTTCAACAGCTTTTATTGAGAAACTGCAGATTTTTTCAAATTACGAACCAGTAGATTCAAGGTTTGACGATGATGAGAAAGACGCTGTTCAACCAGCTGGAATTCAACTTTCAGCTTGTCATCCATCTGATGGATTTTTTCAGCCATCGATGCTTTCTTGACCTGAATTTCCTGTTCTTTCAGCTTCGCCCAGTCATTTAAAGTTTGGGTAAATGCATCATATTCCTGTGCGATCTTGGTTTTTACCGCCGAGATATCTTCAGAAACATCATGGCCATACACCGCAAGATCCTGTTCGGCATATTTAAACTTCATTGCCAATTCCGCTTTTTTGATATTAAAGCTAGGAATGCGGCGCAAGTTTTTAGCTAAACCAAGTTTAGAACAAGTCCAGATCAACCATTTAGTTGGATCGTATTGCCACCATTTTACGCCGTTACGGTAATCGTATTGGAAAATGTGGTGATAGTTATGATAACCCTCACCCCAAGTTGCAACCGCGAGTACGAAGTTGTCACGTGCAGTATTTTCATCGGTATAAGGACGATTTCCCCACATGTGGCAAAGTGAGTTAATGAAGAAGGTCACATGATGGCTCAGGATTAAACGCATTAGTCCACCCAACAGTAATACGCCCCAGACATCACCTACAGCCCAGCCGATGGGCAGTAAAATCGCAGCATGCACGGCAATCACTAAAGGAACGTAGTATTTGTCCTGAAACATCACCACTTTGTCTTTTAACAGATCTGGCGCATTTTTATAGTTGGCAGCACCAGATGGATAATCACGTAACATCCAGCCAATATGTGCATACCAGAAGCCTTTATTGATCGAGTACGGGTCTTGATCAACATCATCGACATGACGGTGATGGGTACGGTGACCAGATGCCCAGAATAAAATACTATTCTGTACAGCAAATGTACCCATAATCATCAAGATGATTTTTAATGGTAAAGTGGCTTCATAAGCACGATGTGCCCACAGGCGATGGTATCCTGCTGTAATGCCGAGGCTGCTTACGCCCAGTAAAACAAACATACTGATCCAAGCGGCAGCGCTAAAATCATGGTGATACGCATACAACGGAATCGCAATCAGGGCTACGATCGGTAAAAATACCAATGCAAACACAGCAATCCAGTTGATGGGGGCTTTGGGTAAGGGAGCATTCATCTCCAACAGCACTCCTAGAACCTCGGAAGGTATAACAAAAAGCAGAAACTACTGTTGGTTTTAACAGCAGCCTATCTTGTCCATATT
The DNA here is from genome assembly GCF_001878775.1 of Acinetobacter sp. AR2-3. Taxonomy (NCBI): domain Bacteria; kingdom Pseudomonadati; phylum Pseudomonadota; class Gammaproteobacteria; order Moraxellales; family Moraxellaceae; genus Acinetobacter; species Acinetobacter sp. AR2-3. The sequence goes on along the minus strand of NZ_MJIQ01000027.1, from coordinate 13,468 downwards.
AGCATGTGCCCTAAGGCATCACTAGCATTATTGTACGGTTGTATTGTACTTGTCGGTAACAGAATAAGTAGGGCAGAAGTGACCATTTTGCGAGCGTAGACAGGCTCTGATTTCCGACTAAGTGACTGAGGATTATCACTCTTTCAGAAAATTGAAACCGAATGAATCAGAGGAAAATAGTTGTTCATAATTTCTACAATATTATCAGTAAATTTGCAGAATATACGTGTTGGGCAACTTAATTTCACTTTCAAATAAAATCCGATTAAGGAAGATTCACGCTTTCCTTATTGTATTATCGACATGAACTGGGTCAAGAAATACCGAGATCAATCAAGGCTAAGAGAGATTATCTAGAGTTGTTGTAGCATCAATTTTGGATAATCGGTAATCAGCCCCTGAATGCCCCAGTCTCGCAGCTGTTTAGCTCGGGTCACATCATTGACCGTCCAGACACTGATATTCAACTCGGCAGCCTGAGTGGCCTGAATCAGGTCTTTACTGGCCAGTTCATCCATCCAGCCAATATGACAGCATCCAAGTTCCAGCGCCTGATCAATGGCCTGATGTTTGACATCGGTTTCAATCAATAAACCGCGTTTTAAACGTGAGTTTTGCTGTTTGAAAGCATCCAGAATTTTGGCATCAAAGCTGGTAATAATGGCTGCCTGCTCATAACCTTGTAGTTGTTGTTCGACCTCAAACGCTATTTTTTCAGCTGCTGCTTCAGATGCTACGCTTTTAATTTCGACTTCAATATGCTCGAAATTTCGAATGACATTTAAGGTTTGATCGAGCAGTGGGGTCGCTTCGATTTTATTCCATTCTGACCATTTGACTGCATGGTTATATTGGCACAGATCCTGACGGTTACATTCATATAGATGCTTTTGCAAACCAGTCGTGCGCACGAAATCATCGTCATGCATGATGATTAAGGCGTTGTCTTTGAGCTGACGGACATCAAACTCAACGGCGCGAATGCCGATTTCCTGAATATACTGAAAACCGCCCAAGGTGTTTTCAGGGGCTTCGCCACGTGCACCACGATGACCAATTATGCGCATAAGATGCTCATGAGTGGGAAAGTTAAGTTCATTTTGCGAGGGCTACGTGACAGAAGGATGACACTTTCTATTTTCGTCAGACGCTCTGTAAAATCAAGAGACATCTGACGTGTATTTTTAGATGCTAACTTGAAACATAATTTTACTTTTCGATGCTGTCATTGATATTTTTTTGCCACAGCACTTCGGAACCGCCCTCAGCACGTTGCAGGGTGCGCGATGCTACAAACAACCAGTCTGATAAACGATTGAGTAGTTGCAATGATGTTGCCTGAATATTTTGGTCACGGTGGTGGACTGACATAACGCTGCGTTCTGCACGACGACAAACAACGCGGGCCTGATGGGCAAAGCTGCACACCAACGTTCCAGCAGGCAGAATAAAATCTTTTAACATCGGCAAAGCTTCATTCATGCGGTCGATATCATTTTCCAGAAACTCAATCGATACCGGTTGCACCAGATTAAAACCCGGAATACACACTTCACCGCCCAGATCAAATAACCAGTGCTGGATCAGGCTTAAAGATTTATCCCAAGTAGCTTGATCTTCAATGTTACTTGCTGAAATTTGTGCACGTAATACGCCAATCACGGCATTTAGTTCGTCGACATCACCGAGTGCTGTGATACGCAAATCATCTTTGGCAACACGTGAGCCATCACCGAGTCCTGTGGTACCTGAATCGCCTGTGCGGGTGTAGATTTTGCTTAAACGGTGGCCCATATGTGTTCCTTGAATTTTTAATGAAGATAATAAAAAAGGATAATGTCGGTCATAACATTATCCATAAACTGCGCTGTTTTAAAGTTTTTTGCTGTTTAGAGCTTAGTATTTAAAGGTGATGCCTGCAGAAGCGAGACGGCCACCGTTCACATAGTACTGGTCGCCAGCGCTATGCACAGTTTTGTATTTCACATCACCGACATTTTCAATGTTAGTAAACAGTTTAACTGTTGGATTAATATTCCAATATGCATTTAAGTCAACACGTGCATAACCTGGAATATCACGACTAAAGTCCTTCGCTTTCGATTTTGCTACCAGTGCAGCACTTAAACCGTAATCGGCATTTTGTAGACCTGTCGATACAGTGAATGACTGACGAGGGCGACGTAATAGCTCTGAATTCTGTTTCGTATCTTCAGTTTTGACATAAGTGTAACCGGCATTAATAAAGAACTGATCTTTTGCCCATTGTGCCGTCAATTCGCCGCCAGTCATCTTGGCTTCATCAATGTTTTGGTTTTGGTAAACAGTAGTTGGAAGCCACTCTTCTCCACAATCAATAATACATTCCGAATTAATTAAATTATCGACTTCCGTATAGAAAGCGGAAGCACCTACTAAAATATTTAATGGAAGTTTTTGATCTATCCCCATTTCATACGAAATGCTTTCTTCAGGCTTCAGTTGATCATTGCCGCCAAAAGCATACATATCATTTAAAGTCGGTGCCTTAAATGCTGAACCAATATTGGTATAAATGCTGGTATTAGGGAGCAGTTGATAACGGATACCACCTTGTGCAACGGTATGTGAGCCAAATTTTTCGTTATCTTCGACACGCACACCCACCTGAGTGCTTAAGCTATTTGTCTGATACTGATGCTGAATATAGTAGCCTGTTGAATTAATATCTTCATCAATAGCCTGGGTTTTTGCATCGGTATTACGCTGGGTAATGCCCAGTAAAACATTTTGTGCTGCTGTGAAATTCCATTTGCCATAGATTTCTGCTTCTTGCGTGGTGCTATGTACAAAGCTGCTTGATGTGACCTGATCTAAGTCATCTTTAAACTGAGATAGACGTGCATTAATTTCAGTGACTTGTGTTGGGTTAATACGACCTTTTAAGTTTACAATTTTATTTTCAAAATCTTGGCTGGAGAATGTACCCCAATTACTGTATTGGACATTTCCTGAGTTTTGACTGTAATCGAGTGATGTCGCATAACGCTCTTTTTCAATACCGAATTTTGCACTATAGCCTTTTTGATCATAACTATAGTCACGGGTGTCATTGATATTGAATACAGGTGTACCGTCAGTTTCTAATACTTGACCGCGAATCTGTGCATACACCCCATTTTCTGCCAAGTCAGCACCAATAATTGATTTGTAGGTTTGATTTTCACCAATTTCACCTGTAACGAAAGCACCCGTTTTTTCAGGTGTTTTTGTTACAAACTGCACTACACCACCAATTGCGTCTGTACCATAAAGCACAGACGCAGGGCCTTTTAAGACTTCAATCTGTTTAAGATCTGTGGTGTCTAAAAATGGAATAGACGCTGCACCTGTGGTGGCTGTATTTAAACGAACACCATCACGTAGTACTAAAACTTGATTGGAATTGGTGCCGCGTAAAAAAATAGAAGTTTGCTGGCCATAACCACCCGATTGCACGACATTAATACTTGGGTCTGTTTTGAGTAAATCTGGTAGTGCTTTAAGAGGTGACTGCTCAAGAATTGCAGGTTCAATAATCGAAATACGCGCTGGCACATTTTCAATTTTTTCTCCAGAGCGAGTCGCTGTGACCACAATGGTATCTAAAGATGCTTTCGCAACTTTTTGCTCGTTAGCAAAAACAGATGAAGTGGTACCCAACGCAAGTGCGATCGCACCTACCAAGGCAGTAGGTTGACAATGAAGTGACATGTTAAAGCTCCCTACATTCACTTCCCCGTGAATGATTGAGTTATAGAACACAACAAGCAGGTTTCCGGACTTAAATGTGCAAAGCAGCGACTTTGCTGTATATCCACCTTCCCACATCAAGATGCAGTGGTGTAAACCGAAGAGTTTAAATTGATAGACGTTTCATTTTTTACCGTTGCGGGGGCAGTGCTGGATTTACACCAGCTTCCCTAAAGCCTGAAGGCTTGGACTTGCTGCAAAGTGAGCGCAGTATAAAGTTTGTATGCCTTATAAACAATCTGCATCGAGAATAATCCGGATGAACTTTTACGCAAGTCAGAAAAATTGCATTACAATGATTTGCCCCAATCTTACAGATTGTTCAATACATTGGTAGATCTAGAGCCAACATAATATGCGAACCCGTGCCAAAATTTGTGGAATCACCCGAGTTGAAGATGTACATGCCGTAGCCAATGCTGGCTGTGACGCGATAGGATTTGTATTTTATCCACCGAGTCCGCGGCATGTCACTTTAGAGCAGGCTGAAATCCTGATTCAGTCGGTTCCAGCTTATGTACAGGCGGTGGGTTTATTTGTGAATAGTCACGCAGATGAAATCCAGGCGATTTTAAATAAAATACCGCTGGATATTTTACAATTTCATGGCGATGAAACACCTGAACAGTGTCAGGCTATCGCCCAGCAGGTCGGACGCCGTTGGTATAAAGCCATTCAGGTAAAACCTGATCTGGATGCAGTCGCAGAAATTCAAGGTTATCAAGATGCAGGCGCAAGCGCAGTGCTATTAGATGCATGGCATCCTGATCTGAAAGGTGGCACAGGGCACAGCTTCGATTGGGACACATTTCCCAAACTCAATATTCCCTTGATCTTGGCAGGCGGTTTAAATCCTGACAATATTGAACAGGCAATTCTCACCACACAGGCGTATGCCGTCGATGTGAGTGGCGGTGTCGAGTCCGCAAAAGGTATTAAAGACCAACAACTCATAGAACGCTTTATGCAAGGAGTCCATCGTGGATCAGCAAAGTACTAGCCAGAACAGTCAGGCAGTTGACTATACCCAATTCCCGGATGAACGCGGGCATTTCGGTATTCATGGCGGACGTTTTGTGTCAGAAACACTCATGGCGGCTTTAGAAGACTTGGAAAAGCTCTATTTCCGTATGAAAGATGATGCGCAGTTTTTGGCAGAATTTGACCGTGACATGACGTTTTACGTCGGTCGTCCGAGTCCTTTATATCATGCTGAACGATGGTCGAAAGAGTTGGGTGGCGCACAGATTTACCTGAAACGTGAAGACCTGAACCATACCGGTTCGCACAAAGTAAATAATACAATCGGTCAGGCCTTACTGGCGAAGCTTTCTGGCAAGAAACGTATTATTGCCGAAACAGGGGCAGGCCAGCACGGTGTAGCAACGGCAACGATTGCAGCACGTTTAGGCCTTGAATGCGTAGTATTCATGGGTGCAGACGATGTAAAACGTCAGGCGATGAACGTCTACCGTATGCGTTTATTAGGCGCGACAGTTGTGCCGGTAGAAAGTGGCTCCAAAACATTGAAAGATGCCATGAACGAAGCCATGCGTGACTGGGTGACCAATGTGGATTCAACTTACTACGTCATTGGTACCGTGGCAGGTCCACACCCATATCCGCAACTGGTTCGTGATTTCCAGTCGATCATCGGTCGTGAAGCACGCCGTCAGATTCAGGAACAGGCAGGCCGTCTGCCAGATGCACTGGTCGCATGTGTCGGTGGTGGATCCAATGCCATGGGCTTGTTCTACCCATTCCTGAATGATCAGGACGTGAAAATGTACGGAGTAGAAGCAGCAGGTCTGGGTATTGAAACTGGTAAGCACTCTGCGCCGTTAAATGCCGGACATGTCGGTGTACTGCATGGTAACCGGACTTACTTGATGTCTGATAAAGAAGGTCAGATCATTGAAACTCATTCAATTTCTGCAGGTCTGGACTATCCGGGTGTGGGGCCGGAACATAGCTTCCTGAAAGATATGGATCGCGTGAAATACGTGCCGATCAATGATCAGGAAGCTTTACAGGGTTTCCGTGACTTGACCAAAATTGAAGGCATTATTCCGGCGCTGGAAAGCGCACATGCCATGGCTTATGTCACTAAACTTGCACCGACCATGGACAAGGATCAAATTATTATTGCGACGGTTTCAGGTCGTGGTGATAAGGACTTGATGACGGTGGCACGCATTGATGGCGTGGAAATGGTTGAGATGTAACTTTTTCTATAAGCCTCTCCCTATGGGAGAGGTTTGGAGAGGGTGAGTAAAAAAATCGTGCTAAGTTTTCTCAGCACGATTTTTTTATTGGATAAGCTTTGAAGGAATAAAACAGCGCTCTCCCAAATGAACTCAATAATTTATAGATCTATTCAGGAAGAGTGTAATCTTTTAAGAAAACTCACCTTGCGCGCGTTCTTTTGCCCATTCGCGTAAGACAAATTTCTGTAATTTACCCGTCGAAGTTTTTGGAATCTCGGTAATCACGACATCTTTAGGGACTTTAAAACGGGCCAGATGCTCACGGCAGAATTCTATAATTTCTTCTTCCGAAGCTGTTATTCCTTCTTTGAGTTCGATAAAGGCACAAGGAACTTCCTGCCAGCGTGGATCAGGCTTGGCGACTACCGCCGCAGTCAGCACCGCCGGATGCTGATACAGTACTTCTTCCACTTCAAGCGATGAAATATTTTCTCCGCCAGAAATAATCACATCTTTGGAACGGTCGGTAATTTTGGCATAGCCATCCGGTTGGCATACCGCCAAATCTCCCGTATGGAACCAGCCACCGGCAAAGGCTTCTGCTGTCGCCTCAGGATTTTTCAGATAACCTTTCATCACGATATTGCCACGGAACATGATTTCACCCATGGCCTGGCCATCATGCGGCACTTCCTGCATGGTATCCGGATCAAGCACTTTCATGCCATCTTGCAATGGATACGGTACGCCTTGACGTGAATGTAACTGTGCCTGTTCCTGAATAGACAGATCGCTCCATCCCGCCTGTGAAGCGCAGAGTGCCGAAGGGCCATAGGTTTCAGTCAAGCCGTAAACATGCGTTACATTAATACCGATATTGCGCATGCCTTCGATAATCGCAGCTGGCGGTGCAGCACCCGCGACCATCACTTCGACACGGTGATCAATCTTGGTCTTTTTCTCTTCAGGCGCGTTAATCAACATCGACAGAACAATCGGTGCACCACAGAAGTAATCGACCTTATGTTCAGCGATCAGCTTAAAGATCAGTTCAGCATCGACTTTACGCAGGCAAACGTTGGTTCCGCCGTTGGCTGCCATGGTCCAGGCAAAGCACCAGCCATTACAGTGGAATAGCGGTAGTGTCCATAAATAGGTGGCACGTGGTGTCATACCACAGGCAATAATATTACTGGCTGCGTTAATGTAGGCACCGCGATGATGATAGACCACGCCTTTCGGGTTGCCGGTGGTGCCCGAGGTATAGCTTAAGCTGATGGCATCCCATTCATCTTGAGGTAGATGCCATTCAAAGTTTGCGTCGCCTTGCGCAATCCAGTCTTCATATTCGATTTGACCAATACGCTTATCTTCACCTTCAAACTCTGCATCGGCCACATCAATGACATAAATGTCTTGTGAAACTAGAGCGAGTGCTTCAGTCGCAAGTGCAGTAAATTCAGGATCAACCAATAATACTTTGCTCTCAGCATGTTCCAGCATGAAAGCAAGGGTCTTGGCATCCAGACGGGTATTTAAGGTATTCAGGACGGCACCTGCCATTGGTACAGCAAAATGCGCTTCGATCATGGCAGGGACGTTAGGCAGTAAGACAGACACGGTATCATTTTTACCGATGCCTAATTTTTGGAGTTGGTTGGCAAACTGACGACAACGGTTGTATTTCTCACGCCAGGTAATACGACGCTTACCGTGAATAATCGCGTTCTGGTTTGGATAGATATAAGCTGCACGATCAAGATAGCGTAAAGGTGATAAGGCTACAAAATTCGCGGGGGTACGCGGTAATTCATCATATGCGCTAACCATTGTAAAACTCCGTTCTATATTTATTTTCATATCCTGTTGAAAAGATATGTATTTCTCAGAAATCTTGCATTTATGCTTTAGTCGAGTACGATTTTACAAATTTTAAGTATTTGAATATTAATAAAAATATTTAACCCTACTTAAATGTTCTGAACGCATGGGTTCCCAAGTTTGATTTTTTAGGTATTTTACTCTAGTTGAATCATTAAAATAATATAAGCCAGAGAATAATAATGAAAATACAACAGGCGAATGACGTCTGGCGAAACTGGTCGGGGAGCCAGTTTAGTACTGCTCGGATTGTTCAGCCCATCCAGATCAGTGAATTACAAAGTTTAGTGAAGACCCATGCACACATTCGTGCAGTGGGTGCAGGACATTCCTTTAGCCCCTTGGCCAAGACAGATGAGGTGTTGCTTAATCTCGATCAGTTCAAAGGTGTGGTTGCCTTTGATCAAGAGAAAACACAGTGCACCGTGTACGCCGGTACGCGTTTATATGATTTGGGGAAAGATCTGACACCGATCAATCAGGCCTTAATCAATCAGGGCGATATAGACCAGCAAAGTCTGGCCGGAGCGATTTCGACTGGAACGCATGGCACGGGCATCGATTTACCTTGCATATCCGCTTTCGTGGAAGGCTTTGAATTGCTGACCGCAGATGGCGAGCTGTTGCAATGTCATCGTCAGCAGAATACCGAAATATTTCAGGCTGGACGGGTGGCATTGGGCAGCTTGGGTATATTGACCCAAATCACCCTGCAAAATCGTCCCAGATATAAACTAAAAGAACAGATTCGGCTCTGTTCATTAAAAGACATATTTACTCATATTGATCAATGGAAACATCAGCACCGGCATATTGAATTTTGGGCTTTTTTACATGCCGATCAAGTGATGCTGAAAACTCTGGATGAAACGGATGCAACCATTCAGCCGAGAACAGAGAGCTGGCCTTCGGAAGATGCCTTGCTGACCTTGTGTTCAGAATTGACTCGAAAGTTGCCTGCTACGAATCCTTATCTGCAAAAATTGCTCGGTGTCTTTGTCAAACCGACCTGCTATGTCGATTGGTCGCATCGCATTTTCCCCACCCCGCGTAATACCAAATTTAATGAAATGGAATATCAGATTCCGGTTGATTCAGGCTTGCAGTGTCTGGACGAGATTCTGCATATTTTACGTAAACATCAGGTGCCGATGTTTTTCCCGATCGAGTTCCGTTATGTCAAAGGCGATGAGATCTGGCTGAGTCCTTTTTATCAGCGCGATTCAGTGTCTATTTCTATTCACCAGTTCTATAAACAGGATTACCGCACCATCTTTGATCTGATTGAACCGATTTTACAGAAATATCAGGGACGGCCGCATTGGGGCAAATTGCATAGCATGAGCACCGCTTCGCTGCGCGAACTCTACCCAAAATGGGATGATTTTATGGTGCTACGTCAGCAACTGGATCCGCAGCAAAAATGGCTCAATCCGTACCTAAAGCAACTGTTTTTGTCTGGTAAATGAGGAGAGGGTGATGCAATCGAATTATTTTCAGCAGTTAACACAGGATTTAAAACAGCAGGGCACTGGCACACCGCAACTGATTTTAGATTTAAAAACCTATCAACGTAATTTGGACTATGTACAGTCAAAATTGCCTGCGAAGTTAAAACCACGTCTGGTAGTGAAGTCTTTAGCCAGCATTCAGCTACTCAAACTGGCCAGTGAAAAACTAAATACCCAGCGCTTTATGGTCTTTCATCTGCCGCATCTGCTGGAGATTATAGGGACATTTCAGCAAGCCGATATCTTGTTGGGTAAACCGATGCCGATTCAGGCAGTCAAACATTTTTATCAAACTTTATCTGAGCAAAATAAAATCAATGATCAAGCAAGTATCCAATGGTTGATTGATGATGTGGAACGATTAAAACAATATCTGCAACTCGCGCAAAGCTTGAATATCTGCCTGAATGTCAATATTGAAATTGATGTAGGACTGCATCGTGGCGGCGTACAAACGCAGCAGCAATTTATAGCCTTAATGAAGCTGATTCAGCACAACGCGGCTTATCTCAAACTTTCGGGTCTAATGGGCTATGACGCGCATGTCGCAAAGTTACCAAAAATCATAACAAGTCCTGAAAAAAGTTATCAACAATCGCAACACACTTATCAACACTACAAAGCCATTCTTCAGCAGCAATTCCCGGATTTATGGCATGAGGGTCTGTGCTTTAACGGAGGTGGAAGTCCGACCTTTATGCAGCATTGCCAGCAGAGCGAATGCAATGATCTGGCTTTTGGTTCCATGTTGGTCAAGCCGAGTGATTTTGATTTGGATCATTTATCGGAACTCAAATGTGCACTCTGGATTGCCACTCCAGTATTGAAAGTTTTGCCCTATAGCCAATTGCCCGGTTTGGAGCTACTGAATCATCTTCCACATAAATATAAAGCTTTGTTTGTGTATGGTGGTTATTGGCGAGCAGATTATATTTATCCTGAAAAAAGCCGGCCGCATGTGTTGTATGGCCGCAGCAGCAATCAGGAAATGCTTCAGGTGCCTAAACCGTGTGACATTGCAGTGGATGATTATGTGTTTTTAAGGCCGACTCAGAGTGAAGCGATTATTCCGCAATTCGCTCAGCTTTATGCTTACATACAGAGCAAATTCGAAATATGGGATAGCTTTAGAGAATAAAAACAAAGCCGAAAATTTCCTGATCTGAGTAAAGGCAAAGTATTGGCAAATAAATTCAAAATGAGCCAAATCGCGAATTTTCTAGGTGAAAAGGTTTAATCCCGTGGCTAAGACGTGTAAAATTCAAGTCGATTTTTATTTATCCACCGTTTTTATCTTTTGAGGTTCTCCTCGATCATAATCTCGCGGTGATATGCCCCATGGTACGGGGCATCACTCCTTAAGGATTTTCTTATGCCAATTATCACTTTACCCAATGGCGATCAAAAACAATTTGATCACGCCGTATCTGTGATGGACGTTGCGCTTAGCATCGGACCTGGTCTTGCAAAAAATACAGTGGCAGGTCGTGTAAACGATCGTCTTGTTGACGCGTCTGACTTGATTACTGAAGATGCAACCTTACAAATTATCACGCCTAAAGACGAAGCAGGCGTGGAAATTATCCGTCACTCTTGCGCGCATTTGGTCGGTCATGCTGTTAAGCAATTGTTCCCAGAAGCGAAAATGGTAATTGGTCCTGTCATTGAAGAAGGTTTCTACTATGACATCTGGATGCCACGTCCATTCACATTAGACGACATGGCAGCGATTGAAGAGCGTATGAAAAAGCTCATCGATCAAGACTATGAAGTTGTGAAAAAAATGACTCCTCGTGATGAAGTCATTGCAGAATTCACAGCACGTGGCGAAGAATACAAATTACGCTTGATTGCAGACATGCCTGAAGAAACTCAAATGGGCTTGTACTACCATCAGGATTATTTGGATATGTGTCGTGGTCCGCACGTTCCAAACACTAAATTCTTAAAATCATTCAAGCTAACTAAAATCTCTGGCGCTTACTGGCGCGGTGATGCGAAAAACGAACAGTTACAACGTATTTACGGTACCGCTTGGGCAGACAAGAAACAGCTTGCAGCGTATGTAAAACGTATTGAAGAAGCAGAAAAACGCGATCACCGTAAAATTGGTAAAGCGCTTGATTTGTTCCATATGCAAGAAGAAGCACCCGGTATGGTGTTCTGGCATCCAAATGGCTGGACCATTTATCAAGTGCTTGAACAATACATGCGTAAAGTTCAGCAAGACAATGGCTACGAAGAAATCCGTACCCCTCAGGTGGTTGATTTCACGCTCTGGGAAAAATCAGGACATGCTGCAAACTATGCAGACAACATGTTCACCACACATTCTGAAAATCGCAACTATGCGGTGAAGCCAATGAACTGTCCTTGTCACGTGCAAGTGTTCAACCAAGGCTTGAAGTCATACCGTGATCTTCCTATACGTTTGGCAGAGTTTGGTTCATGTCATCGTAACGAACCATCAGGTTCTTTACATGGCATTATGCGTGTGCGTGGCTTTACTCAGGATGACGCGCATATTTTCTGTACCAAAGAACAGATTGGTCCTGAAGTTGCAGACTTTATCAAATTGACACTGGATGTATACAAAGATTTTGGCTTTGAAGAAGTACAAATGAAGTTGTCGACGCGTCCTGAAAAACGTGTGGGTGATGACAAGCTTTGGGATATGGCAGAAAAATCTTTGGCAGATGCTTTAGATGCTGCGGGTCTTGAGTGGGAGCTTCAACCAGGTGAGGGCGCATTCTACGGTCCGAAGATTGAATTCTCTCTGAAAGACTGCTTAGGTCGTGTCTGGCAGTGTGGTACCATTCAGTGTGACTTTAACTTGCCAGAACGTTTAGATGCGTCTTATGTCACTGAAGATAATGACCGCGATCAGCCAGTAATGTTACATCGTGCAATTCTTGGCAGTTTCGAGCGTTTTATTGGTATACTGATCGAACACTACGCAGGCTTCATGCCACCTTGGTTGGCACCAATGCAAGCATGTGTAATGAACATTACCGATTCTCAAGCTGAGGCATGTGAGTCAGTCGTCGCAAAACTTAAAGAAAACGGTATCCGTGCAATTTCTGACTTGAGAAATGAGAAAATCGGCTTTAAGATTCGTGAACGTACATTAGAGCGTATTCCTTACTTACTGGTACTTGGGGACCGTGAAGTAGAGGAAGGTACCGTAAACGTGCGTACCCGCTCAGGAACAAATTTGGGTACTATGTCAATCGATGCTTTCGTTGACCTAGTAAAAGCAGCCGTAGCCGAACGCGGCCGGTACATTGTGGAGTAACAGCGATTAAACAGCCTGACCGTAATCAACAGGGCGGTAACAAATCAAACCGTCCTGCCTTGAATGATGAAATTCGTGCGAAAGAAGTCCGTCTTGTAGACGAAAATGGTGAGCAGAAAGGGATTGTAAGCTTAGCTGACGCCCTACGCGCAGCAGAAAGTGTTGAACTTGATCTTGTTGAGATCGTAGCAAACGCTGAGCCACCAGTATGTAAGATCATGGACTTCAACAAGCATTTGTTTGATCTTAAGCAAAAGCAGAAAGAAGCGAAGAAAAAACAACATCAAGTCCAGGTGAAAGAAATCAAGCTACGCCCGGGTACTGATGTTGGTGATTACAACGTAAAACTACGTGCAATCATCAAGTTCCTTGAAGAAGGTAACAAGGTGAAAATCACGCTTCGTTTCCGTGGTCGTGAAATGGCGCACCAACAGTTGGGTCTAGCTCAATTGCAAAAAATTGAAGCTGACGTGGCTGAATTCGGTACTGTTGAGCAGATGCCGAAAATGGAAGGCCGTCAAATGGGTATGCTACTTGGTCCTAAAAAGAAAAAGTAAGCACTCATTAAGCGAAAAAAGCCCTGCATATGCAGTAATGCCAGTCAGTTAAGAAATTGACTGGCATTTTCTTGGGTATTTCTGCGGTTTTCCTTTCACAACTCGTGGGCAACTTCTAACCCTTCTCTCAGGCAAAACATACCTCCTCGATTTCTCCCTGTCTCTTATACACATCTGACGCTGCCGACGACCTCACGCGTTTACTCCATCCTTTCCTGTCTCTCATTCACTTCTATCGACTCCTTC